>CALKWO010000335.1 GCA_938003875.1 uncultured bacterium | reverse complement strand
AAGATTAAGATTAAGATTAAGACAAAACTATAATTTCCTATACAGTGAATTAAAAATGAGGAAGTTATTTAATTCTCATTGCTTATTGCTTAACATATATTATGCCTGTAATGCCTGGATATCATGCAAAGACCATATACGGGGGTTTTTTACACGACGGTAGCCTGTACTCTGGTAACACATTTCTGCCAATGCAGAAAGATAGCTTCTTAGCTCGCTCATAAAGACGATTTCGTCTGTGTCCATTTGCCTTGCAGAAAGGATAGGATCCATATCGGCATTGATTCTGTTTTCCACTTCATCCATGCCCTTTTTGATTTTTTCGTATTCTTCTGGATTTTGGGCTACAATCTGAAAATTATCGTCTAGTTTTGTATTGTAGGTTGCAATAGCCAAAGTCCTTCCTTCCATTACCCCCAAACGGGTAATAGGAGTCGAAAGCTGTACAATCGGCTGATAAGGGCTTCCAGCCATGGCATAGTAGCCTGCGCCTGATGCTTTTCTCAATAGAATCGTAATCATGGGCACGGTATTGGTTGAATTGGTATAGATCAGACTGGAACCATAGCCTAAAAGTCCCTCTTTTTCTGCTTCTGCTCCAATATCGAACCCAGCGATGTCTTGCAACCACACGATAGGAATCCCATCGTCATTGCAAGCACGAGAAAAGGCTGAAATTTTAGCAATGCCCTGTTGATAAAGAATACTTCCAGGACGCTGTATCTGCCTGTTGACAGGGTGTTCTGTCAGTTGGATATTGTTCGCAATGAATCCCATGTAAAGACCACTCACCCTGGCGACTCCGCAAATCATTTCCTGCCCCTGAGCAGGAAGAATTTCCCAAAACAGGCTGTTGTCTACAAGCCTTGCTATGACTTGTTTCATATCATAAGACATTCTGTAATCTTTAGGGAAGATCCCCTCTATTTCGGCTGGGCTGTATTCTGGATTGGCAGCTTGTGCCCCATAGCGATAGTATTCCATGGCAGTGCCTGGCAATTTTTCTATTTCCTGGCGAACCTTCATCAGTAGCGTGGTATCGTCTGGAACACGAAAATCAGCACATTGGGAAATATGAACATGAACATCAGGCCCACCGATGTCCAAAGATGTAATGTTCTGGCTTTTGCCCCCTTTTACAAGAGCTGCCCCTGCAATAACCATATATGCCTGCTCGGTCATATAGACTATATCGCTTATGATTGGCATATAGCCTCCTCCAGCAATGCAATCGCCAAAAACCCCAGCGATCTGCGGTACCTGGCTGGCACTAAGAAGGCTATTCATTTTAAAAATATATCCTGCTCCTTTTGGCCCAGGGAAAGTTTTGGACTGTTCTGGCAGGTAAAGACCACTGCAATCTACCAGATAAATGACAGGCAGCCTGAGTCTTAAAGCGATTTCTTGCGCTCGTTCGATTTTCTCTGGTGTCATGGGCCACCAGGAGCCAGAGGCTACGGTGTTGTCATTCGCAATCACCATAGTGTATTTCCCAGCAACTTTGACAAAGGCAGTCACGACTCCTGCACCAGGGGATGGGCGATCCCCAAATTTCAGACCATAGTTCACAAAGGTTCCAACAGGAAAAACCTGACTTCCTGCATCTTTCAAGAAATCAATCCGTTCCCATGTTGTCATTTTTTTCTTTTTATGAATTCTATCTACATAAGATGCTCCCCAACCAGCTTTTACTTCATCTCTTTTTTCCTGGAATTTTTGATTTAACTGTAGCATATTCTGTTTGTTAGAAGCAAATTCTTGTTTTTCCATAAAATGTTCTATGGGCTGGCCGATTTTTTCCAGTAGTATTTTTGCCATTGCTATACTTCCTCTTTAAATCTGTCTAAGGAACTTTGCCAAAGCGTCTTTCTCTTTTATTGAAATCATCCAATGCCTTATGCAATTCTTCTGCCCCGAAATCAGGCCATAGCGTAGGAGTAATCCACAATTCGCTATAGGAAATCTGCCACAATAGAAAATTCGAAATTCTCATCTCTCCGCCTGTCCGAATCAATAAATCCAGATCAGGCATATCAGGTTGATACATATTTCTGCCACATAGCTCTTCATTTATCTCTTCTATCCTTGTTTCGCCTGCCGCTACCTGGGAAGCAATCTTTTTGACTATGTCTACGATTTCCATTCTTCCGCCATAGGACAAAGCCAGACACAAAGTCATTCCTGTATTCTTTGCGCTCATTTCCTTGCTTTTTTGCAATTCCTGGACGACTTTTTCTGGCAGACGATGAGTGTGCCCAATGGTTGTAAAGCGAATATTGTTTTCCATGATGGTTTTGCGTTCCTGGATTAAAAATCGCCTGAGCAAACTCATCAAATATTGTATTTCTTCCTGAGGTCTCTGCCAGTTTTCGTGAGAAAAAGCATAGAGCGTGAGCTGCTGGATGCCTAGCTTGGAACACTCCTTTGTAATGGTATCCACACTTTTGGCCCCTGCTTTATGCCCCCAGATTCTTGGTTTATTTTTCAGCTTTGCCCATCTTCCGTTCCCGTCCATGATAATAGCGACATGGCGAGGTAATTGACGGAAACTTCCATCCATATACGTACTCCCTTTGTATCTTAGTCTAATAGTGCTTGTGATATTCCACAAGCATTATTCTATCAATTTCCAATTATTTTGTCTAAACTAAAATGGCCACCATCTTTTTTTCTTCTTCGTATCTTCTTTACCCCAAAGTTTTAAAGTAGTAATTTTAGTTTTCTTTTGCTCGTCTTTTTTTCTTTCTTCTTTTTTTTCCCATTCCTTCTGATATAGTTTTTTGCGGGAAAGTTCTTCCTGGCGATCTCTCTCTTTCCAGTCTACCGTAGGCCTTTGTCTCAGGTATTTATGGATCATCTTTTCTATTCTTGCTTCTGGTGTCGCGGGGGCTTCGCTATCCAATTCTTCTTGCTCATCTTGTAAATTCACATCATCGGAAGAAAGAGCTTCTTCAAATACTATCTCTTCTACCACTTTAGGCTTACGCTCTTTGGGCTGAACAGATGGCAATGCTTTTGTTTGTTTTTTGGGTTCTTCTTTAGGTGACTCAGGATTCGGCGATTTTGGCTGCTTTTGGGACTCCTCTATAGAAATTGTGTTCTCCTGCACAGCCGTTTCTTTTGGAGGAGATGGAAAAATCTTCGTTCCAGACTCGATGGCAACATCCACAAGGCTTTTTTTCTCTACAGATGGCCTGGATATAGTTTGTTCCAGATGGATTTTTTCTTTTTGCCTTTCTCTTGCCTGGTTGATTTTAATTCCCTGAGAAATGTTTTCAAAGCTCAGCAACAGGTCATAGAGTGCTTTTTGCACTTGCTCTCTTACTGGATTAGGAGACTTCTGATTATTGCGTCGCCATTCTATTTCTGATAGCAATTCCTGATTTTGTTTTTGGTATTTTTGATAAACTTCTTGTAAATCCTGTTTTGGTAAACGAGAAGCAAAGTTCTGGATTTCTCTTTCTTTCTGCCAGAGAGGAGATTCTTCTTCACCTTCCCTGGAGCTATAGTATTCTACATCAAACAAATATGTGTTGATGAGGCTATCCAGTCGTTCCTGCAATGTTTTGCTGTTATTGGGTTGCATAGGGAATACCTATTTATAATAAAAAAGATTTATTTCTTTTGTCTTATCTGGGCCAGGTTGCAAGGAGACAGGAGAAGAAATATCTCCTTCCATAATTGCAATTACAACAATAGAGCCACCTTCTTGCTGCAATGTTTCTTTGATTATGGCAGCGAGATTGTTATTTGAGAATTTCCAATATTGCTGAATCATTTGGTTATGAGTTGCAGTACTATTGTTCAAGAAAAATTCTCTCTGAGTTTCTTTTTTCTCAAAGTCTCCTAAATAATATAAATCAGATTTATTCAAAAAAGCAAAGATATTTTTTAATGATATAGAAGAAGGCTTTTTGATATTGATAGAATTTTTAGAGTGCTTAATAGAAAAAGGCAGATTTTCTTGAAAATATACAGAATAGAAAATGCCTGTCTGCCAGAGGCTAAGGGGGTAATCCTGAAGAATAAGCCCTTGCCGTTGATTATAATTCAAAACAGCATTGTCCCTTGCCCTCCAGTTGCTGTATAAAGGCTCTAAAGTCCCATCCTTTTGTAAATGAATATCGTAGATAGAATGAGAGGAGGAAAGAAGAGACAGATATTTCTGATGACACACATAGTCTGTGCCTTCGACAGGCTGAACTATATGGAACGAAAACGTTTCCGACTCCATGCCTCTTACCCAATAACCATATATAAGAAAGATTATAGTGAAAAGCAAGGAAAGGCAAGGTATGCTCCATACCAGATGCAATGTAAGATTTTTTCTTCGGAAGTACCAAAAATTTATAGGCCCTGCCAATAAAAGATAGAGAGTTAGAAGAATCAAAATAGTCCATATTCCTGGCATACGATCAAAGGAAAGATTCAAAGCCGATGTTAGACGGGATTCTTCTCTATGATCTTCTCTTTTAGCAAGAAAATACCAGGAATTTCGTCTTGTCAAAACATTGTATAACTTAGGGAGCAAATGCAATTTCCAAAAAATAGAAGAACCAGCATTTTCTTTTCCCACATCCATCCCTACATAAAAAATAGCACCAGCACCTCTATGAACGTACCATAAGCTATCTTTCAATTCCTTGTCCTTGATGGCATCAGCAGGGGCTTTGAGTGCTATGAATCGGGTAGTACCAGGCAAAAATTTTTCTACATCTTCTGGTATTCTAAAATAAGAAATATCTTCAGGTGAAATATCGTAGCCTAAAAGGCTTTGTACAAAATTAGAACCAGATGTCCAGGCTCTTTCCTGAGGAGAAATCATCAAAACTCCACCATTATATACCCATTCTCGGATAGCTTTTTTTTTGTCCTCTGATAATAGCTCTTCTTTGCTTATAATCATCAGATCCATATTTTGGTAGCCGATCCAACGATCTGGCAGAATTCTGGGCTCTAAGTTTACGACTTCTATCTCTTCTAAAGTTTTACTATAGTAAGTCTGTGAAATCCAGGGAGTGTATTTTTCAATTTTTTTGAGAAAATAGAGATTGTGGTCTTTTTGTGGAGGGAAATAGCCTACCCTCAGTAAGGTTTTGTAATTGTAAGGAAGCTGAATATTCTCTTGTTTTAGAATCTGGTTATTCTTCTTGATCGAAACCTCGATATCTCGGTAGATGGATTTTAAAGATATATATAGATAAAATCGCTTCCGACTAGATGCTGGTATATGCATGGGAACGCTATAGTATATTGCTCCATAAGTTGACATATTTGCCAAAATTTCTATATCAGAAGCTTCCCAATTCATATTGGTTATAACTTCGCCTGTGATACAAGCCCATCCCCTGTCTTTTTCCGAAGAAACCGAAAATTCAGGGCTAAGCTTGACATTTTCTATGGTGATATTTTTAGATTCTTGGGCTAAAAGAATAAAAGAGAAAAACAAAAGACAAACCCATATTCTTTTCATAGAAGCATCCTTGTTTCCATTTAGAGAGTATTGAGCAAAGACGCAGGGATTGCGCTGGCGTTGGACTTTCGAACATACATGCCTTTTTCGGCGCAACCCTGCGGCTACAATTGTGACGTGAGCGATTTAACTCCTCTACGTCGCGATTCTACCTCTTAGTTTCTAGCGACAGAAAGAATGATTTTGCCTTCGCCTAAGTCCATTTCTTTCTGGAAGTTGCCTTGAGGAGTTTCTTCTTTGATGCTATCGCATAGCGTTTCCTGCATAATATAGGATCTATAGTTCTGGATAGCTCTGCGTAAGAATTCATCTTCTGTTTGATACAGGATATGAATGTGATCCGAAACCTGGAAATCAGCATCTTTACGCATATTCTGGATTTGACGGATCAGGTCTCTCATAGCTCCTTCTTCTCTGAGCTCTTGAGTAACCCTTGTATCCAATACAATTGTCATATCCTTATCTTGTAAAGAGCAAAAATTTTCATCCTTTTTCTGGGTTGCCAGGATTTCTTCTGGTTTCAAAGTGATGTTCTCGCCATCCAAAATCATTTCTACGTTTTCGTTGTGAGTTACTTTGTGGCCTACCTCTTTAGGATCTAGTTTAGCGAGGGATTCTTTGAGCATATCCATTTTTTTGCCATACTTTTTGCCCAATAGCTTGAGATTTGGCTTGATATCATAAGTATGGAAATCCTCTGTATTCTGAACAAACTGGATTGCCTTTACATTAAGTTCATCTTTGATGATTTCTGCAAAACGCTCTACGCCTCTTTTATTCTGTTCATTTTCCAGCTTTACCAATAAGCATGGTAAGGGCTGACGCACTTTGGTTTTAGCAGACTCTCTAGCGGCGTGTCCTAGTGTACAAACGGCCATTGCGATTTCCATGTCTTCTAATAAAGAGCGATCTATCTTGTCTTCCTGGGCTACAGGGTAATCATTATGATGCACGCTTTCAGGTGCATTGGCCTGTGTGCCTCTCACCAGATTTTGATAGATGTATTCCGTTGTAAAAGGAATGATAGGAGCAAGTGCCAGACATATTGTCTTGATTGTTGTATAAAGTGTATAATAGGCACTGGATTTATCCTGATCGTTTTCGCTCTTCCAGAAACGACGGCGGCTTCTTCTCAAATACCAGTTTGAAAGATGATCCCAAAGCTCTTCTGTCTCTTTTGTTACCCCTGCAACATCATAGTTCTGCAACCTTGTGCTTACAATCTGTAAATAGGAATTCAGGCGGCAGAGCAACCATCTATCCAATTCTGGCATTTTATCAGCAGGGATAGCTTTGGATACGTCAGGATTATCCAGCTTTGCGTATGTGACATAAAAACGGTAGACATTCCAGAAATTCAAGATTTTACGCCTTACTTCTTCCGCTGGTTTATACCCAAATCTAAGGTTGGCCTTGTTATTTTGGCCTGCATACATCCAGCGCATCAAGTCTGCTCCGATTTTTTCTGCTGCAATATCGAAAGGAATTGCATTGCCCTTAGTCTTGGAAAAATAGGCACCTTCTTCATCCACTACAGCCGAATAGGTAAGTACTTTTTTATAGGGTGCTCTGTCTTCCAGAGTAACACTCATGAATAAAAGAGAATAGAACCATAGCCTTACCTGTTCAATCATTTCTGTGATGAATTCGCAAGGATACCACTCTTGCCAATAGGATTTATCGTGGAGATAGTTCAGCGTGGAAAAAGGAATGATACCAGCGTCTAGCCAGCAATCCCCTACCTCGGAAACACGGGAAAGTCCCTTATGTCCACAATGGGAGCAAGTAATTTTGACATCGTCAATCCACGGTTTATGAAGTTCTTTGAGTCCTTCTAAGCCACTTACTGCACACTCTTGCAGCTCTTTTTTACTCCCTACAACAGTCCATTTTCCACAGGCATCGCATTTGAAGAAAGGAAGGGGCAGGCCCCAGAACCTGCGCCTGGAAATACACCAGTCCCCCATATTGTCAAGCCAGTTTTGCATGTGCATTCCTGCATATTCAGGCATCCATTCTACGCTGGCAGCAGCCTTTTTCATAGGCTCGCGGATTTCATCGCAACGGATGAACCATTCGTCCACCAAACGGAAAACCAGCTCATCCTGACATCGCCAACAAACAGGATAACGATGTTCGTAGTTTTCGCTATCATAGAAATAGCCATGCTCTTTCAGATGGGAAAAGACGATATCTACGACCTGGGATGTTCTCTTGCCATAAAGTGGGCCAAAATCAGCAGAAACATAGTAACCAGATTCATCTATAGGAATAAGCACGGCAAGATTCTGCGCCTTGGATAATTCATAATCCTCTGCGCCACAGCCAGGAGCGATGTGTACCACGCCAGTACCTTCTTCTTCTCCTACTGCTGTCCAGGGAACTACTCGAAGCTCCAGGTTTTGTCTTGCTGGAATTTCCATAGGCCCGCGATAGTGAAGTCCTACCAGATCCTGCCCTTTTACCATACCAACTTCTTTCGCGCCTTTTTTCAGACGAGAAACAGTGCCTTTAGAAAGGTAAAGAATTTTGCCTTCCCATTCTACCTTTACATAGTCCAGATCAGGATGAACAGCCAGTGCTGTATTCGCAGAAAGAGTCCAGGGTGTCGTTGTCCAAACCATGATGTACTCGCCAGGTCTTTCTACAATAGGCAGGTGCATTGTGACAGAGCGGTGTTTCATGTCATGGTATGAATCGTGAAGTTCATGCTGAGACAAGGATGTTCCGCATCTTGTACACCAGGGCATACAGCGATGACCTTGATATAGCCATCCCCTTTCATGGCATTTTTTCAGGAAATGCCATATTGTCTCGATGTTGCTATCATGCATGGTATAATACGAATTTTCCCAGTCCATCCATTGTCCCAGCCGAATGGATTGCTGTGTCTGAATTTGGGAAAATTTTTCTACTCTTTCTCTGCATTTTGTAGAAAAATTTCCAAGACCATATTCCATAATTTCTCTTTTGGAATTCAAATTGAGATCTTTTTCCACTACGACTTCTACCCAAAGCCCCTGGCAATCAAAACCATTCTGATACCTCTGGTCAAAGCCCTGCATGGCTCTATGACGAATGAAAATATCTTTATATGTTCTTCCCCAGGCATGATGAACGCCCATAGGGTTATTGGCAGTGATTGGGCCATCAAAGAAGCTCCATTTCTTATGGCCTTTGTTTTTTTGTACCAGCTTCTCAAAAGACTTATTTTCTTCCCAGAATTTCAAAACTCCCTTTTCCAAATCAGGAAAATAAGGAATTTGTTCGACGTCTTTCAACACTTTTATCTCCTTAGGTATAAAATGCTTAAATTACCCAAAACACAAAAAAAAAGATTGTGCCTAATTCTACAATCTTATAAACATTTTTGCAAAGAATAATTCAGGTTATTATAAAATTTTCTGATCATAGCTGCTATTTTTGCCTTGTATCCATCCAGACGAATGTTCGTCTTTAGAAAAAAATACAAAAAATAGAATTTTTTTCTTGATTTTTTAAGAGAAATAGCATATAATACGACTCATTCATTAAAAGAGTGCCTGTAGCTCAGCTGGATAGAGCATCAGACTTCTAATCTGAGGGTCGCAGGTTCGAATCCTGCCAGGCACGCGAAAGAAACCTGGAAATAGTTTCCAGGTTTTTTTTTTGATGAAAGGACAATCGCATGAATTTTAAGGTTGTGATTGTAATCCCTGCCCGTTATGCTTCTCAGAGACTTCCAGCAAAACCCCTGCTAAAAGAAACAGGAAAATATTTGATCCAGCATGTCTATGAATCTGCATCCAAATCCCAAAAAGCACAAGAAGTCATTGTTGCAACCGATGATAAAAGAATTTTTGATGCTGTGATTAGCTTTGGTGGGCGAGTAGAAATGACCAGTGAACACCATAAGAGTGGAACAGATCGTATGGCGGAAATAGCTTCAAAAGTACATGCTGACATATATGTGAACGTGCAAGGGGATGAACCAGAAATCAGCCCTATTGCCATAGATGAGCTGATTACAACTTTACAGAATCAAACCGAGGCTTCTGTTGCTACTCTTGTCTATCCTCTAGCTCCTGAACCTGCCAAAAATCCGAATATCGTGAAAGTAGTTTGCGATCAAAACGGTTATGCTCTTTATTTTTCCAGAGCCAGAATTCCTTATCCCAGAGAAGGTGATGGCGAAGATTTTTTAGGGCATATTGGTATGTATGCTTACTATCGTAATTTTTTGCTCTCCTATCCTGAGCTTCCCCCTTCCAGGCTGGAAAAGATAGAAAAATTAGAACAGCTTAGAGTATTGGAAAGCGGGCACAAAATCATTGTCGCTACTACAAACTATCGTTCTCAGGGGATCGATACAAGAGAGGACTATGATGCTTTTTTGAAACGATATACTTCCTAGAGAAAACACAAAAAAAATACCATAGAGATACAGAGAAATTTTTATCTTTGGTTTGCAGCTTTGTTGCGCTGTGTTCTCTGTCCTCTGTGGTATTTTTTAATTATATCCGCAGAACAATCCTGATCTATTCTTTTACTTCAAATTCTGCATCAATGACACCATCTTCTTTACCATGCTTTTGTTTTGGCTCGCCTTGTGCTTGCTCTTGATGGAAAGGATTTGGGCCTCCCTGGAAAGGATTTGGGCCTCCCTGGAAGGGATTGCCTTGAGGGCCACCAGCTCCGCCATGTTTTTTGTTGGCTTCAGCATACATGGCTTCAGCTAGTTTATGGCATCTTTCCTGATAAGCATCTATGGCCTGACGAATGATAGAAGGATCTTTGGATTCCAGACTCTTTTTCAGTTTTTCTTTTGCTTCTTCGATTTCTTTTTTGTCTGTATCGGAAAGTTTTGTACCATATTCTTTTAGAGCTTTATCCATAGAATACATCAAATTATCTGCCTGGTTTCGCAACTGAGTCGCTTCTTTGAATTTTTGGTCTTCTTCTGAATATTTTTCCGCATCTTTCCGCATTTTTTCGATTTCTTGTTCCGAAAGTCCAGAGGAGCTTTTGATAACAATAGACTGCTCTTTTTGGGTGCCTAAATCTTTTGCTGATACATGCAAAATACCATTCACATCAATATTGAAATTCACTTCAACCTGAGGAATTCCTCTGGGGGCTGGTGGAATACCTTCCAGTCTGAATCTTCCTAATGTTCTGTTATCCCTTGCCATAGGCCTTTCGCCTTGCAATACATGAATATCAACCGCAGTCTGGTTATCTTCTGCTGTTGAAAAGATTTCTTTCTTTTCTGTAGGAACTGTGGTATTGCGAGGAATCAATACGGTCATAACACCACCGAGTGTTTCCAATCCAAGAGACAGAGGTGTAACGTCCAGAAGGAGAATTTCTTTTAATTTTTCATCGCCTGTCAATATACCACCCTGGATAGCAGCACCAATGGCAACGGCTTCATCAGGATTGACAGTCTTGTTGGGTTCTTTGCCAAAAATTTCTTTTGCCATATTCTGGACACAAGGCATACGAGTTGCACCACCAACCAAAACGATTTCATCAATCTGGACTGGATTGAGTTTAGCATCTTCCAGTGCACGGAAACAAGGCGGTTTCAGTCTTTCCAGAAGTCCTCTTGTAATTTGCTCAAACTGTGCTCTGGTAATTTTGGTAACAAGGTGTTTGGGGCCACTCGCATCTGCTGTAATGAAAGGCAGGTTGATGTCTGTTTGCAAAACAGTAGAAAGCTCGATTTTGGCCTTTTCCGATGCCTCTTTCAGTCTTTGAAGGGCCATCTGGTCAGTGCGCAGGTCAATGCCATTCTCTTTTTTAAACATATCGGCAAGCCAGTTGATGATGGCTTTATCGAAATCATCTCCACCTAAGAACGTATCACCATTGGTAGATTTGACTTCAAACACCCCATCGCCTACTTCCAGAATGGAAATATCAAACGTACCACCACCTAGGTCGAAAACGGCAATTTTTTGGTTTTTCTTCTTGTCCAGACCATAAGCAAGAGATGCGGCTGTAGGTTCATTGATGATTCTTTTTACCTCAAGTCCAGCAATTCTTCCAGCATCTTTTGTTGCCTGTCTCTGGCTGTCATTGAAATAAGCAGGCACAGTGATGACTGCTTCTGTGATTTTTGTGCCAAGATATTCTTCAGCAGCTTCTTTAACGCATGTCAGTACCATAGCACTGATTTCAGGAGGAGAATACAGCTTGTCTCCAATGCGTACTCTAGCCAGCTCATCTGTCCCACCTTCGACTTTATAGGGAACCATTTTTTCTTCTTCTCTTACCTCAGAGCGTCTTCTTCCTATAAAACGTTTGATGGAATAGACTGTATTGGTAGGGTTGGTGATAGCCTGCCTTTTGGCAATGCTCCCGACTAATCTTTCACCATCATTGGTAAATCCTACCACAGATGGGGTTAAATGAGCACCGTCTTTATTGGGGATAACCACAGGTTTCCCACCTTCCATCACGGCTATCTTGGTATTTGTGGTTCCCAGATCTATACCTAATATCTTTGCCATAAATTATCTCCCTAAATGAATGAATTTGTCATTTTGGCAATATTGTATTTTTTTTCCTGACCATTCAACACATATTTTTTTTGCCAAACTTCTTTTTTTTCTTGATTTTCTTTATATCTTTGCGATAGGACTTAAAATTTTTTATACTCTATATTGGATTAATTTCCGCAAATAATATGCCAAAAAAAAGTTTTTTGACCATTCCAAAAAATAGGGAAATGGATTTTGAGGGGAAAAGCGGATGAAAAGAAGATAGGTTATAGTGAAAACGAAAAAACCCTTCTAATTTTTTTTTAGAAGGGTTTTTATTGGTAGCGGGGACAGGATTCGAACCTGTGGCCTCCGGGTTATGAGCCCGACGAGCTGCCAGCTGCTCCACCCCGCGATTTACATTTTTAATAATACCATATTTTTTTTTTTTGTCAATATAAAAAATAAAAAAATAAAAAAAATTCTATAAGTAACCACTATTGAACAAGTTATTTAATGCTGATTCCTAATTTATTTTTTCCCTATATATAAGACCGTAATATCCAAAATTTTTTTGACTCTTTTCACTGGCCATTTTTGAAAGCGTCTGTATGCCCAATCGTGCAATTCTTCCATTAAAACTAAAGATTCTTTTCGCTTTTTCAGACAATGCAAAGCGAGTGCTTCCCCTAAGAGAGGAGTAAGGTCACCAGAATATTTTTGTTTATAGAAACGGGCGGTTTCTAGCATTTTAGAAGCATCAGCATTTTGATGGATGGCTGCCATGCTCCAGTAAATCCACAGATCAGCAGAAAAAGGATTCTTAGAAGCATATTGAATAAAATACTCATCACTTTTTTCCTTGTGGCCTTGTCTGGCATGTAGCATTGCTTTGTATAGCAAAAAATAACCGAATTTGGGCATGTATTTTTCGATTCGTAAAAAAATTTGCAGGGATTCATCCTCAATAGCATTTTTGTAAGAGTCATATAGAACGGCCCCCATCATGCAACGCCATTCTAAAGTATATAGATTTTCCCATGCTGTACAAGGCGCATCGTGCATATCTGACAATCTTGTGTTTTCGGCAGAACGCAAGGCTTTTTTGTAGTGCCAGTGGAATTTCAAAAAATCCCAGCTAGAAAGCTTCCAGAAAAAAAAGAAAAACAAACAGCAAAAGCAAAACAGCAATTTTATAAGCCTTTCCTTGCCCTGGAAAAACACTATAGCTTTTTTTTGACAACTGGCACTCAGCCAGACAATAGCTAAAACAAAAAGAATCTGTCCCTGAAAATAAGTGAAAGACACAGAAAAAAAAGCATCGCATAATGCCATAATGCTACTGGCAAAAAGTCCCAAAGCAGTGCTTCTTTCTAAGAGAGATGGGCTATTTTTGTAGATATTCCAGCTTGTCTGAAATATTTTCCAGGATAGGAGCAAAAACAAAAAAAGCCCGATAATACCATATTCCACCCAGGTATCCAGATAAAAATTATGAGAACACTCTACGATTTCTGCAGCATAATGAGAAGAATACATTGCCCTGTCCTGGAAATCAGGGAATCTCGAAAAGAAATTGCCAGACCCCCATCCCAAAAGAAAGGAAAAGGGCGAATGGCATACCATATTCCATGCGCCTTCCCATAAAAAAAGACGTATCTCTACAGAAGCCCATATTCTCTCTAAAAAATAAGAAAACTTCCACGATCCCAACATCCCTAATATCAGACATATAGACACCAGGCCAAAGCGTGCTTTGGGAAACAACACAAATAAAAATACCAAAAAACAAAATGATACAGAAAGCAAAGAAGCTTTGCTATGAGAAAGCATCACAAGAGCGAAAAGCAGACTTGAACAAGCCAGAGTCCATAGGTATTTTTTTTGGCAAAGGAAAAAAAACAGGCAAAAAATAAGGGCAAATCCCAAAATAGAGCCTGCCAGATTAGGGTTGGCAAAAGGGTAACGAAAGCGTCCTTCCAGAGAAAAACGATAGAATATAAGATTTCCTAAATAGGACAGACCCAGTATGAGAAAACCAATAACCAGGAGATACCCCATTCTTTTTCTCAGATCGCTATTATGAACAAGAACGCACTCCCATCCTACAAAAAAACAGAGAACTGTAAAATTTTTTTGCAAGCTTTCCATCACGATCCAGGAATCTTTAGCCCATAAAACAGACAGAAATGTCCATAGATTCCATGCTAAAAAAAATGCGAAAATAGAAGAAAAGCCTGTCTCTTTCCCCAGTCTGCTGATCCAATATAAAAATAAAAGAAAGGCGATTGCCTGAAAAATAGCATAGCCTGGAAAAAGAGGCAAATAAAACTGTAGATTATACGTCAAAAAAAAGGCAAGAAGGGAAAAAACGCTCAAAATTTCTTTTATATATTTTTTCATAATCGCTAACCCGAATAAAGCCCAAAACTTTTCATCTTTGCACAAAATTTTGGAGTAAGTGAATAAATAGAAAATAATTAGCGTATTTTATGAAATTTATCGTATAGATCAGGAAACAATCCTTTGGGATCTAGTATTCCTTTGGCTTTTTCATAGTGGGAATGGTTGTAGATGCTCCAGAATTTCTCTTTTGTAAAGTGATTTCGGGAAATCAGGGTTTTGATGCCATTCAATTCTATGGTCTTTTCTTCTAAAAGCTGAGAATAATCAACATCTTTTCTTGCATTGGATTTGCCATAGATAGCGCAGTCTATTACAAGATTTTCTCCAATCTTCTGCGCGTATTTTTCATCCAGCCAGGGATACTGCTTAGGGAAACAGTAGGGAATGACCCACAGGGGATAAAAATCAAAATCTTTCTCGTACCACTGGAAGAATTCTTCAAAGCGAGCCGAAGGAATAAAAACATCGCAAACCACTTCAGGCCTTTTTTTCATTTTCAGGAAAAATTCCAATCTTTTTGACCAGGCAATCAAATTGCTGGAGCCAAGAACCCATCTGCCGAGAAGGAACCGCACAATTTTGTTTTCCAGAATGGGAATAGTTTTTGTAAGCCAATGGCATTCGGTATCATAGCGGAAAAAATAATCATAGGTTGCCAGATAGTCTTCTGTCCTTCGCTTTGTGCTTTTATAAAAAATTTTGAGCCAGCGATAGTTGCTTACATACGCAGGAGCGTCCGTAAAATCGCCCAGGCAGAGAACAAATTCTTTTGGGCTATGAACAATAGCATCCACAAAAGGATAGTCGCCACTTTGGCAATGACCCAGAAGTGCTTTCTGGAACTCGCCGAAAGACGCAAATTTTTTGTAAGTAATATGAATATAAGGTTTAGCGGGGATCAATTCAAACGTCAGCTTACTCAATATGCCCAACGTTCCATAAGATCCATGGATCATTTCAAAAAGAAAAGAATCCTTTTCTACGGTAATGATCTCTCCATCGCTACGGATAATTTCATATTCCAGGCAAGAATCATGGAATCCACCATAACGATAGGACATAGATTCCACAGAACATCCAGCAACAGCACCCCCAATGGTAATGCCTTCCAGCTCTGGTACTACTTTGGGAACAAGGCCAAGGGGCAAGGTTGCCTTGACAAGACTCGCAAACGTCACCCCAGGCTCTGCACAGCAAATCTGTTTTTCTGTGTTGATTTCCAGGATTTCCTTGAGTCCTTGTATACGAATGGGCTTTCCTGTACGTCTTTTATCACCAGGAAGAGGCACAACATGGGGAACTCCACCCTTATCTATATGAGCCTTTTCTTCGGAAGATGCTTTTTCTCGAATCTGTTTTGCAATTTCTTGTATTTTGGAATTGTGCAATTCCATCTTCGGATTTGTCATTGTATTTCCTTTTACCATTTTTCCCAGTGAATAATATCGCTCAAGGTTTTCCTGTCTGTTTTACCGCCAAAAGTTTCCTCAGGGTATCCTAAGGGAGTCAGTGCTACAGGTTCTATGCCCTGGGGCAGGTTTAAAACTTTCCGCACCACCTCTGGATTGAAGGCGGCAATCCAGCAAGTTCCCAATCCTTCCGCAGTAGCAGCAAGAATGAGATGATCCATGGCAATCGTCACATCCACATCATTATAATTCTTGTTGTCGTACTTTCGTACCCAGTTTTTGGATACTTCACCACAAGCACATACAATCACAGGAGCAGAATAGAACCATTCTTTGCTATAAGCTTCCTGCAATTCTTTTCTGATTTTTTCCTCCCTGATGACGATAAAATGCCAGGGTTGCTTATTACACGCAGAAGGAGCGACTCGTGCAGCATCCAGAACTTTTTTCAATTTTTCTTCTGAAACAGGATCTTTCTTATAGCTCCTGATACTTTTTCTCTTATAAAGAACTTCAAAAAATTCCATAATTTTCCTTTCAAATTTTATTCTGCAATATACCTTTTCTCAAGATTCCTATCAAGATAATTATTTCCAGTCATAAAAAATCGAAAGATTTTTACAATCCATTCTAAAAATACGAAAATTATCAAATTATTTATAAGAAATAAAAAATACAATATATTCCTAAAAATAAAAGAATGAAAAAGCTCATGGATACTGGAAAAGAAGGAAATATTTTTTCGATCTTACAAGGTATATTGGAATATTTCTGAAATTTTGATTTATCGAATATAGGGAATTCAAGGGGATTGTGATGGAAATTCAGCCTATATATGATTTTCAAGAAAGCATTTGCCAGTGCCTGCCATAGCAATACCAAATCGCCTTCGGGTATTGGGGGTAGCTTTAGAGGGAAACGCAGAAAAAACAAGGCCAATAGAATTCCAGATACAACAGGCCACAGAGAGCTAAAAATGGCTTTATAAGAAAACGCAAGCGTTATGGAATGTTCACCCCAGGTAAAATAGTAGGGAAAAAAAACGCTGGAGATAAGCAAAAATACCCAGGAAATATATTGCCAGATATAAGAAGTTTGTTCATGAGGAGGCAATGGTTTTTGTTTTATCTGCACAAGAAATCTTGCCAGAAGCAGAGTTGTTGTGAAGGATGTAAATCCCATGAAAAAAATAGACCATGAGGAAACTTCTGCTTTTATAGCGCAATCTTTTAAAAATGTTTTTGCAATAGCCCCTGATGTTATGGGAAAACCCGCAAGAATCAGGGAAGAGATAGTCAGTCCAGTAAAAGCAATATATTTTGTGCGGTGGGCCATTCCTGTTCCAAGGAATAACGCGCTTTTCGCCAAAGCATGATGTAGGAGAAAAAAAATGAGTGCTGTCTGCATAAAAGAGAAAAGTTCTGGTTTTAGCAATACCATTCCTATCGCCATCGCAGCCAGTCCCATCTGGCTAATGCTAGAATAGGCCAGAATAGTTTTGGGCTTTTCTTGTGTACAACCTACAAGAGCAGCATAAAAACAGCTTCCTAAACCCCAAAATATCAATATTGCACCCAGGTAAGGCATCTGGGCTATCCCTAAGGGTAAAAACCGAAGCATGCCAAAAATCCCTGCCTTGATGATAGCTCCACTCAACACAGCACTTGCAGGAGTAGGGGCGCACGGATGTGCCAGGGGCAGCCAGACATGAAGCGGGACAAGGCCCATTTTGATTCCAAACCCAGTGATGACAAAAGCAAGCCAAAATTCATAGCCTGGCAAAGTGTGTATGATAGAAGATACCTGAGAAATATCCAGAATTTGCATATAGGAAACAATCCAGAGAAAAGCGACCAAAAGCAAAGATTCTCCGAAGATAGAAAGAACAAGATATACAGTCCCTGCCTTTATGGCATCTTTTGTCCCATCATGGACAATCAGTCCATAGGCTGCAAAAGTCATCAGCACATAGAAAAAATAAAAGCCAGGTATATCCTGTACAAGCATAATCCCCATGTTTCCTAAAAAACTCAATAAATAGCAGAGATTATACCTCAGGCGATGGCTTGTATGAGCCATATAGTTCCAAGAATATATAGCACTTGCTGTCCATAGCAGGCTGGTCAGAATCACAAAAACACGGTTGGATTCCTGGAGCGCAAACTTAAGCCCAAAAAAACATTGTTGTAAGTCTACAAAAAAGTCCCCGCTGAATATTCCTAAATACAGGAAAAAGGAGCAGATAAAAGGCAGCGAGAAAAACAGGATTCTATCTAAAGAATGGCGTAAAAACAGCAATAATGTCGCCAATGCCAGAATCGTCAGGATAAATATGCCCACATTATTGGCCCAAGTTAAATGATGTGGTATAGGGTATAGCATAAAATACCCATATTCTCTGCTCGCTAGCATTTTGACCCAGGCCAATGGCCCGACAGAGGAATATGCCATGAAACCTACGGCAAAAGCGATTGACGCAGTACAAATGGCTGGAAAGAGTAACGATGGGCTTGTTTCCCAAAAAGAAGCTGGCTTTTTTTCGTGGAAATCTCCTTGAGGCGTTTTAAACCATACTCTGTATAGAATCGGCAAAAAATAGGCACAATTCAGAAAGCTGCTCAAGAGTAAAACAATCATGACCCAGTAGGAGCCAGATTCCCAAACGCCAAGGCCTAAATACCATTTGCTCACAAATCCCGCCATAGGTGGTAGCCCGATCATGCCAAACGCACCCATGCTAAAAGCGATCATTGTTGCTGGCATACGCCTTCCGACCCCATCCATTTCCGAGATTTTATGGATACCCAGTGTTTCCGCCAGATTGCCTGCTGCAAAGAACATGGTGATCTTCATAAGACCTTGATGTACCAGATGGGCAACACCTCCAATAGTGGAAAGTGTCCCGAAAAGCGAAATTCCCAGTGTAATATAGGAAACCTGGCTCACGGTGGAATAGGCAAGGCATTTCTTTAAATCGTTTTGTCTCAAGGCGCAGATAGAACCATACAGGATGGTCAGACAGGCCATACAGAGCAATGGGAAATCCAGTTCCAGTTGTTGCAAAAACTTGATCCCATAAACATCGTATACAAGGCGAATTAAGGCAAAGGCTCCTGCCTTGACAACAGCAACGGCATGGAGTAAGGCACTCACAGGCGCAGGAGCGACCATGGCTTTTGCCAGCCAGCCATGCAAAGGCACCATAGCAGCCTTGACCCCAAAGCCTGCTACAAGAAGGCAGAAAATAATGCGTAAGGCGGTATGGTGCTGTTCTCCTAGCTCGGATAAATACCCTGTTTCATGAAAGCATCTGTCTCCTGTTAAAGAATAGAGCCAGACAATGCCTATCAGGCAAAGCAATCCTCCGCTCAAAGCATATTTTAGATAGGTAATACCACCTTCCAGTGCCTGCTGTGTTCCTCGGTGAACCACCAGGGGATATGTGGAGATGGTTAAAAGCTCATAGAATAGAAATAAGGTGAAAAGATTTCCTGCCATAGCGATTCCCATAGTAGAGGAAACGCAAATGCTGAAGAAAGCAAAAAAACGGCTCTGGTGGGGTGATTCTTCCAGATACCCAATTGCATAAATCGTTGTCAAAAGCCATAGTACGATAGAAAGTCCCATAAATAGAAGAGAGAGCGGATCTGCTATCAACAAAAAATCGCTTCCAGGAAAAAGAGCCAGGCGGTATTCATAATGGTGTTCATGATAGACACCCCAGAACATCCACGCCATCAAGAAGAGCTTGGAAACAGCCCCTAGCAAATTCAAGAAAATACGCATCCGATGCTGCTTATCAGAAAGACAGAAGATGAGCAAGCCAATCACAAACGAAATCAAAAACATACTCAAAGGCAAATATTTATCCCATAGCATAATTCACATTCCTTTGACACAATCCATATTGACAATGTTTATTGGAAGAAAAATCGTTTAAATTATTGGTGTCCATTCGTATTCATTCGTGGTTCAAAAATCTTTACATTTTGGCACGAGATTTCAGTCGTAAGTGACTAAGAAAATAATTCACCACAGAGAGAACAGACTCTATCTATTCGCCTATTAGTATGAACGGAGTCCAGAAAAAAGGATGGTCATATCCTTGAGAACGAATATGTTTACGAGCGAGATGGATGCTTTCTCTATTGCTTTTTCCTGATTTGAGATATTCGAAGAATTTTTCAATAAGAAGCGTAGTGGAATTTTCATCTACACTCCAAAGGCTTACCAGGACGGATTTGGCTCCTGCATATTGGAAAGCGCGCCCCAGTCCCATTACTCCTTCCCCGCTGATATGTTTTCCAAGACCCGTCTGGCATGCAGTGAGAGCAACCATATCCGCCTGAAGCTTAAGCTGCATGACTTTCCCTAAAGTCAAGAACCCATTTTGAGAGTCGTTTAATCCTGTTTGCGTAAGTACAAGGGCTGGCTCATGGATATAAGGAACAGTGCTATCTAGTATTCCATGAGTGGCAAAAACAAGATATTGGTACTCGCTTAGGTTTTTTTGAGAAAGATTTTCTTCACTCGCTTGCATTCCTTTGAGTATTTCGCTTCTCTCAGGAAAAATTTTTCCAACCAGGTTGTTAGCCAGATCGCCCGTTCGCGCCAGTCTCGGAAAAAATATTTCTTCGTCTTGGGCTATCTTTGGCATTTCCTTTTCCTGAGCCAGAATCTTTGGATCGCCTTTGCGAAGGCCTCCCAATCCCATATATTGAATCACGAGATTGGTACCTGATTTTGTATATTCATCTTTTAACACACAGCTTGAAAGAGATCGAGCATCCTGTGCATGGAAGATGGGATCTGCCACTACCAACATACTCTTTGGAGGCTTTGTGGCTTTAGGAAAATTTCTGTGCAAGGTCAAGGCTGTGGCTGAATGATAATACGCAATATCGTATTGATCTGCTAAATATTCTATTCCCGATATAATAGATGAATATTGGCCTTGTTTTATTTCTGGTTTTTCTGGTAAGCTTGCAATAAGGCTTTCGAATGGTAAGATGCCTAAAATTTCGTCAGGTATAATAATAATCCTGGAATCTTTGGAAATCATAGGCATTCCATCTGCATCTTGCATTTCTAAAAGAGGCCAAAAAAGCAAATCGTACAACTTTTTTGCCATCCTGGCAGTGCCAATCTCTAGTTCCTGGTTGCTTTGTATTGCTTGTATATGTTCTCTATATCCTTTTATTATATCCGATAGTTCCTTGCGTGTTATGGGAATTCTATGGTATTTTAAAATGCCTTGTTTTCCTACTAAGGCAATGGTATAAGCTTTTGTAACTTCATACTCGATGATTACTTCATCTGGCTTTAGTACTATACTCTCCCATCGCATGGGCTGAGGGTATCGAACAGAAGCATACTCTGGATATTCCTTACGAAGCTTTTCTACCAACATATTTTCCTGGTGGTTTACTCTCTTTAGCTCTTCTTCGAGTTCTTCTACTCCTTTTCCTTCTTCCTTCAAAATTGTAGTTTCTATTCTTTTGTAAAGAGATACTGTCTTTTCCTGGATTTCCGATTCTTCTCTGGCTAGATCAGAAGAAATACGGAGTTCCTGGATTCCATACCTTCTGGAACAAGCTTCGATAAATGCTCTGGCACGTGTACACTCTATATAATAAAAAGCCCCTTTCGCTCCTTCTGGAAGAGAGAGAGAAATGCGTGCCAGTCCTTCGTAAGCTTCGAGCCTGGGCAAGCTGAATTCCTTGGGATTGAAAAACTGGATGCGCTCGGTTTGGGGTATCTGGACGCGAATCTTTTCCAATATCTGGCAGGCTTTAGAATAGGTTTGGGCAGCTTCCTCGTATTCCTCAAGCCCTTCGCAAGCAAGCCCCAGTCCTGCATAAGAAACAAAAAGCAAATTGAATTGCCTGCCTTTTTCTGCATAAGATAACAAGGATGAAAATTTTTCTTTGGCCTTCTTGTAATCTTTCTGGAAAAGATATTGCAAACCAAAGTCTCCAAACATTTCTTGGTACTGCCTAATTTTGTCTATATCCTCATTTTCCAGATAGATTTTATATATGTTGGAATCAGGGAGGAAAGAATCAATACCCAATTCTTTCATCTGTTTCCAAGATTCATGATAGTATTTTAAAGCACTATGAGAATCGCCCATTCCTGCATAGATAAGCCCTAATAAATTTGTGGCATGCGATTCCATCCTCTTTATATTCTTTTTTTGGAAAATATCGCGACATATCTTTGCATATTCTAAAGCTTTATTGTAGTTTCCTTGTTGTGTATAAATTGTGGCTATATCATAATAGGAAGCGGCTTTATTGCCTTCGCTTTGCATTTCCTCTGAAAGTCTTATCACTTCTTTATAATGTACCAAGGCTTGGGAATAGTTTCCCAACATGCCATAAATAACCCCAAAATTCTCTTGTGCCAATGCTTCATCTCTTTTATTCCCTTCTTCTTTTGCTATAGACAAGGCCTTTTCTGACCATGTCCATGCTGTGGAAGTAATTCCAAGCCTGGTATAAAGAAGACCTAGCTTACAACAAAGAAGAGACTCAAATTTATGTAAATTTTTCTCGCAAATTTCTTTTGATTGCAATAGATATTGCAAGGCTTTTGGATATCTTTCCTGCTCTAAATATAGAGTACCCATATTACAAAAAGCCCACATTTCCGTTTCTTTATCTTTAAGCTCTTGGGACAAAACGATTGCCTTCTGAAAACATTCTAAAGCTTTAGGGTAATCAGAAATGCCCATAGCAGCGCATCCCATTCCATTAAAAACTTTTAGTTGCTGTTGTTTATTTCCAATTTTTTGAGAAATTTCTAAAGATCTGCTGAAACATTTCCATGCTTTATCAAATTGTTCTCGTCTGTTATATGCTATCCCCAGGTAATAGGAAAAAAAAGTTTCCAGGGCTTTATTTCCAGCTTTGTCTAACATATCCAGCAATTGTTCAGTGTATAAAATTTCTTTTTCTGTATTATTGAAATACCTATTAAAGAAAGATAGTAAAATCATCATAGATATATCTTTTACTTCTATTTCTTCGCAAATTTTTAGCGACAACCTGCAAACTATAGCGGCATTTTCATCTTCTTTAAATTTTTCATACACAATTCCCATATAATATAGACTTAAAGCTTCCTTCCTCTTATCTCCCATTTCTCTAGCGATTTTCAAGCTTTCTTCATAGCATTTTATAGATTTTTCTTTATAATCCAGCTTACTATGAGCATCTCCAATAGCCTTAAAGATAGCCCAAATATTTCCTTTATCTTGCCTTTCTCTTGCTAATTGCAACGCCTTTTCCCAAAAATGGATTGCTTTGGGAAAATCTTTTGCAACATACCTTTCCTGTCCCTGCTTTATGAAATTTTCTAAGCTTTCTTCCACTTGCGGATAAAGAAAAGCCAATATGGAAAAAAACAAGATAAAGAAAACACTTTTTTTCATGATGAATTTCCTTGAAAAAGCAAAACTATTTCCTATGCACAAATTTTACCTTATGCAAAACAGCACCTTTTGATGTAAACTCCTGCACCTTAGATTCTATTATGTTTTTCTTAAAACTTTTTATTTTTATAATTTTTTCTAAAGATCTTATCCCTTTTAATCCCATAGGTGCAGTGATTTTTTGAAAACTGCTTTGTTCTATCTCTTCTATATTTTCTAGCTCAGAGATAGGATCAAGGCAGGCCACTAAATAAATCTGCTCTTCTCCTTCTGTTTCATCCAGATAAAAAAAGTCTTTTTCCTCAGGAGGAAGCCATGTTTCTATATGGGCTTTTATAGGATTAGAGCCAGTTTTATAGGTAGAACTGGGAAAAAGTTTAAATACTTTATCTTGTGAGTCTATCTGAAAAACATAGACATAGCAATCTTTGTCTGCTTTGATATAGATACAGTAGTTTTCCCTGGAAGTAAGTATAGTATTTTCCTGAATAGAGCAAAGTTTTCCTGATTGCGACTGATAAAAAAAGCTCGCCTGAAGACAAAGGGCGGATGTTTTGGACTGATACCAGAGTATGCTACACAGAAAAAAAACGAATATAGCCAGAAAAGCAGACACAAGCTTAAAAAATGTGGAATGCTTTTTCTCCACTACAAAAAAAGTCTGAAAAAAATCATGAGAATTGCGGATAGGGATAAGCGAAATTGTCTTTTGCTGGCATTCTGCCAATACAGGCTCATTCTCCCAGGGAAATAAAAATTTTCCAAAAGTAGGATATATGGTATTCACATCTTCTGCCGCTTGTATTTTGACATGAATATCCGCTACCTTGCTAGAAGGGATAGGACAATAGCTTTTTTCCCAAAGCGTTTCATCTGGGAGAAGCTCATTCTGAAAACTCCCGCTCATGATAATATCCGATGGGATTTGAATATGTTCAGGAACGAGGACTTTTTGGGTGCATTTGTCCTTTACACATAGTACATTTTTTTGTGCCAGACTCCGAAGAGTGCATGTAAAGAAAAGAGAAGCAAACAAAAAATTAAAGCTATCCCCCTTAAAAGAAGCACATTGCGATACAATAGATTCTTCCCAAAGGATTACGACAGGCTTTAAAGCTTCCTCTACAACACCAGGATTGATTTTACCATTGCCTATGAGATAATGGCGAACTAAAGATACAGACTCTTTGACACTTTTCTTTATATTCTCTGGAATGTTTTTCCCTGTTATATGATAGTCAGGAATATTTTTCTCATCTTTTTCGATCTTAGCCTGCAATGTTCCTATAAAGGCATGCTGCCCCTGCATAAAAATAAAATAAGAAAAAACATGCCCCTTTTCCCTGATTTTATGCCATCCTTCATATTCTTTTCTCAGCAAGGCTATATGCTCCTCTTGCCACGCACCCAAATCATCAGGAACATTAGGCAAAGGTGCCGATCTCTCCTCGATTTCAAACAAAAATCTCCCCTCCTCTTCCCCAATAAACCTGACAAAATCATAATTGTAAGCCAATTGCCTCCCCTGCCTGGCCTGGCTCAAAAAAACAAAGGCTCTATATATATCTTCTCTTACCTGATCCACAACATCTGGATTCGCATTTCTACTCTGCAAAAGGATATTAAGAAAAAAATCAGGGCCCAGGCTCATAGTTTGTATCCTAATATACTACAGCCTATCTTGATTGATTTGCATACAAGACAGCCTGCTGGAGCAGATGCTATTATCATAGCACTGCTCATCTGGCATAAGCTATATTTGCTAAGGACTAAGTACAGAATAAAAAATTTTGTAAGCAATTCAAATGAGAATAGCTGTATAATCAAAACCGTTGCTTTTTGCACTCTACCAACGCATCTTCAAAAAATACAACATTTCCAACACGGCTTTTTTTACCAAATCACAGGCTTGAATTGCTTATCATTCTTGATAATCAAATCCTCGCCTGCTTGTCCCAGGACAAATAATCCCTTTTTGTAAGCATAGCGATCTGCCTTGCCAGTTATTTCTATCCCTGCTACTGCACCAATAACCTTTCTGTCTTTGTATTCTGGGAAGAAGAGCTTGAATTTTTTTAGTTCTTCCAGGAATTCGTTTACATCGTCAATGCTCAATGTGCTTTTTACCTCTACGGCGATAACATACTCGTGATTGATGCCTAGAATATCAATTTCCATATCGCCATGTTCTACAGAATGAGACTGTGCTCTTTGATACACTCTCTCGATAGGAATGTTTCTTTCTTTAAACACCCTCCCTATCCCAGGAGCAAGAATATATTCAACAAATCTGCCCCATTTATCTTTTATGCTTTCAAGTTCACGAGTGACTCTGTCTACGGTTTTGCTGGTCTTTTCGATCTGAGCATCCGTCTTTTGCGTCAATTTTTCGATGTTCTCTCTTGTCTCTTTGAACAATGCCCATACTTCGGCTATCTGCTTATTATTCTGCTCTACTAATGCCTCTAGTGTTGTCATGGCAAGCTCCTTCCTGCTGCTTATATAAGCCTAAAAAAACAGATTATATGGATTACCCATCCCTTCTTCTCTTCCTTCTTTCTCTTTTTTCCATAACGCTCCTTTCTCTTTCTATTGTTTACCTTAAAAATACAAAAAAAAACCTGGAATTACAAGAGGAAAAGAAAATTTTCTTGGAGCAAAAAGGCAAAAGGTTACAATATACTTGCGAATATTGTAACCTTTTGATTATCAAAGTATTAGATATCATTTCTCATTTTGGCTTCTTGGTAATTGCTTTTGGCATTTTCAAAAATTGTTTTGGTAGCTTCTTTATTTTGCAGGAATGTCTCCGTGGCTATTTTTAATTCTTCCTCACTTATGTTCTTGATATTTTTATTTTTAGACAGTGCAGAAAGTATATTCATATAAATAACACCTGATGCCATTGTAATACCATAAATAGTAATTGATAGAGTAACAACAGCAGCCGCCGTCCCAATTCCTGGAAAAAATTTAAAAACAGTTCCCATGATTAAATTCACACCAGCAAAGGCACCTAAATTAGTTACAACTCCTGTTGCGATGCTTTTTAATAAATTTTTAGAAAATGAGATTCCAAGCATATTGTTTAGACGCGCATACATTGTCCATACATTACCAATAGCAATGGCTAAATCCAGACCTGGAACAAACATTCCTGTGACTACGCCACCAACAGCAATTTTTGCGTGTAATTTTACAATATCGGCCAGTTCCTCTGCTAAAGTATCCTGTGCTATGCAATCCATAGTCTCAAACATATATCTAACCAATTTCAATGTTGCTTCCTGCACCAAATCTTCTTTTAAATTTTCAACAACATTTTGCTGTTCCATAAGTTGTCGCCTTATAAATAAAAAACTTCATAAAATTACTTTATTTTCCATGAACTAAAGCATTCAATTCTTCAAAACAATATAGGCGACTTTGGAACACTATCGGCAAAAAAAATTTAAAATTTGGTGAGGTGTTTGATGGATTTGATTGAAAAGGAAAAGGCTATCAAGAAGGGCATAGAAAATTTATCTCTATGCCCTTCCTGATTTTAGAACTTCTATGCTTTTTTTATAGAGGGTGCTGCACTTCTTTTTCAAAGGATTCTATATCAGGGGCAGTCTTGGCAAGGGAAAAAATTTTCTGGAGAGCATCCAGATTGTTTATCTTACGAATCTTTTTATGAATTTTCACAACCGTTTCTTTTTAAATAGAACTACATAGAACTATAAATTCCTGACATTCATG
>CALKWO010000334.1 GCA_938003875.1 uncultured bacterium | reverse complement strand
ATCGTAATCTTTATCGTTATCTTAATCCTTATCCTCTATGAGCATTGATAAAGATTAAGATAAAGATAAAGATTAAGATTAAGATTAAGATTAAGATTAAGATTAAGATTAAGACAAAACTATAATTTCCTATACAGCGAGTTATGTGGACTTTCGATGTTTTTTTAAAAACCCTTAGCTATATTTTATAAGGCTTAGAAAATTTTTTCATGGTCTTAATTTTAGATAGAGTATGTTAAAATTCATCGTTATCGTTATCCTTATCCTTATCGTTATCCTGTTAGCATAAAAAAAATAGCCTTCGATAACGATAAAGAGAAAGATAATGATAACGACAAAAATATCGAAAGTTCACGAGTTATGATACATTATATCAAATATTTTTTTTACTCCATAGAATTTTTTGAAAATCCAAAAAATTTTATTTTTAATTTTTTGGAATATACTTTAAAAATACATTCCAAAGCAAGTAAGTAAATTTTTGAGTTTTTTAAGACTGATAAAAAGTCTAAAAAATTGCCTAAAATTTAAAAAATTTTTTGACAAGTTTTAAAAAATATTTTAAATTGTAAATATGTGTCTTACCAAAAAATTCTGGGAAGATTTATCTACATTCTATTTTTTAGGAAACTATCTCTATGAGTGAAGTTAAAATTGAACAAAACCCTGAACAGAAAAAAATTCAGGAAATGGGTGTAAAAAAATGGCCTGTATGGACAAAAGAAGTAAGCGAATTCCCTTGGTCTTATGATGAAGAAGAGCATTGCTATTTTTTAGAAGGGGAAGTCGAGGTTCTCAATGAACAAGGTAAGTCCTTTTTTATCAAAAAGGGCGACCTGGTAACTTTTCCTCAGGGAATGTCCTGCACATGGAAAATCAAAAAAGCTGTAAAAAAACACTATCATTTTGGCACGCTTTAGCACTTTACACCAGGGAAATAAAGCCTGGCTTTGGTTCCCTGGTTCTCGATACTTTCTATTTTTATATTGCCATTGTATTTTTTCATGATAGCATAGGTTACACAAAGGCCAAGACCAGCACATACTGTATTTTTAGTTGTAAAAAAAGGCTCAAACAGGTGTTTTTGGTTTTCTTGTGAAATGCCTTTCCCGTTATCCTGGATGCAAAGGCATATCCACTCTTTTCCTTCCGATGTATCAGAGAACTTTTCATATACGTTAGAAAAAGTAATTTTAATCACACCAGGGGAAGAATCTATTGCTTCCACAGAATTGGCAAGCAAGCTGAAGACAATATGCTGCAAGAGAACAAAAGGCATTTGTACTTTAATAGATTCGTGTCCCAGAAAACTCTCCATTTTTATATTTTGTGGAAAATGGAGAGAAAAATTTTCCATGATTTTTTCTAAGCTATTTGTGAAATCTATAGGTTCGCAATTTTTTACGGGAGAAGCTGCAAAAAATTGTAATCTTTGCAGCAAATCAGTCATTCTCTCTATGGTCTGGCCTAGATTCATAAAAATTTTTTGCTGGTTATCCTGAAGGCTTATCTTTTTTAGCAATTCTATCTGGTTGCATAAAATAGTAAGCAAATTGTTAAAATTATGAGAAAAGCCTTGCACCATAGAGCCCATAGCGTCAAGATAGCGAAGCTGGTAAAGCTCTTCCATATACCGAAGGTTTTCTTCCTGAGATTTTTTTAATCGAAGGTGTACAAAAATTCTGGCTATAGCTTCTTCTGGGAAAAAGGGCTTGGAGATATAATCTACAGCTCCGTACTCGAAGGCCTTGATTTTAGATGCCATATCTGTACGTGCTGTTAAAAATAAGACAGGAATTTTTTTTGTGTTTTCAATCTGCTTCAATATATTACATACTTCATAGCCATCCATGCCAGGCATCTGTATGTCCAATATAATTAAATCCAGCTTTTCTTTCCTGGCAGATTCGATAGCTTCCTTTCCTGAAGCGCATAAAATACAATCCGATTGCATCTTATTTTTGATAAGGTGCTGGAGCATTTCCAGCATTTCTTGTTCATCATCTATTACCAGTATCTTAGCTCTGGACATTGTTTTAGCCTTTTTCTTTGCTATTTTTTAAAGAATCAAAAATACTGTGAAGGAGTTGCTGTAGCTTTTCTTTTTCAATTTTTTCGTCGTTTTCTACTTGCTCTTTTTTCGTTTGTGCGCGTATTGTTTTTACATCCATCTGGATAGCCATATTGTACATTGCTTTGGCGAAAATATAGTCTTTAACAGAGACAGCCTTATCCCCTATTTTCATCGTGATTTCATATTTGCCTTGTTTGGCTTCAGAATTTTTGTTGTCTATGCTCAGGATTTTTGTGTAAATATCGGAGATTTCTATATATTGATAGATAGGACTTTCTTCTGTTAGATCTTTCTCTTTTTTATAGGCTTCTGCCAAAAGCAAGTCTACCTGTTTCTTGATCTTATCAGAAACACGAGATTTTTGCCAAAAAATCGTACTCAAAATCATAATCAAAATCAAGATACCAACAGCAAGAGTATAGTTCAGCCCCCTTTTCCTTTTGATGCTTCTCCATAACTTTACAGGCAAAGAGGGTGGTTTGGCGTATATACGCAAGCCGTCCAGATAGCGTTTTATATCTTGCGCCATTTCTTGAGCAGTTGCATACCTTAAAGACTTTTCTTTAGACATGGCCTTTTCAACAATTACTGAAACGTCTCTTGGAATGCCAGGATTATATTCCATAACCGAAGGAGGATCGCTTGTGCATACCTTATATATAACCTGGATAGGAGGCCCAGAAAAAGGTGCCTTGCCTGTAAGAATTTCATACAAGATAGCCCCAAGCCCATAAACATCAGTTCTAATGTCTATTTCGGAAATTTTACCTCTTGCCTGTTCAGGAGCCATATATGCAGGCGTCCCAATAGATTGGCCATCTGTAGTCCAATTGGATTGACTTGCTTCATCTTTCGCAATCCCAAAGTCCATCAGGATAGGCCCGTGAGATGCAATCATAATATTAGAAGGCTTCAAATCTCTATGTATGATGCCAGATTGGTGAACATAATGGATTCCTTCGCAAATTTTTAGCATCCACATCATGGCCTGTCTTGGTTTTAGATTGGCAAGATTTTCTTGCAAAGGTTTTCCATCAATCAAGTCCATAGTAAAATAAGGGTGTCCTTTGTGTTGCCCTATGTCATGGATACCTACTATGTTTTCATGATGCAATTTAGCCATGGATTTGGCTTCTTGAAAAAAGCGTTCTGTTGCTTCCAGAGAAGCTCCTTGTTGTGGCAGGAGCAACTTCAAGGCAACATGACGATGAAGCTTTTGATCCATTACCTTATAAACAATCCCCATTCCGCCTTTTCCCAAAATTTTGACAACTTGATACCTGCCTGCTATGACCTTTTCATCTTCTGGTTTTTCATTTTCTGTTTTTTCAAACATTTTATCGAAGAAACTATCGGGATCTTTTTGGTATTGGGTAGCTTTGTCTGCTTCCTTGTCTATTTCAGCAAGGCAGGGAGTCATAGGTAGTGTTTCTGAAGAGTTATCGGATATAGGAAGTAAGTCTAGTGTATTGTCTTCTTCCTGGATTGTGCTTTTCAATAAGGTAGGTTTTTGTTCGTATGAAGAAGACCCTAGAAATGTTTCCTGGCTGAGTAAAGGAGAGCTTCTTGTTGGTTTTTTTTCTTTAGGCTTTTGCAATAAGGTTGCCTGAGAACTCTGTGAATTGATTTCTCTTTCAAATTTTTGTTCCTCTACATTCTGCCGAAAAATAAGGTAAGCACTTTGGTCCATAGGATGCAGATAGAGCCTTACATCACAAGGTAAATCCAGCCATACATTGCAAGGAACAGTTGTACTTTCCTGAGCCATGGCACACTCTGCAATTACGTTATATTGCGGAATTCCTATAAGATATTGTACCTGCATATGCAAGGGCCGAACTTCAGAATTGTCTCTGATAATCCAATCATTATCTTTAGCACTGCCCAAAGACCAAAGATTCTTGCTATTGTCTTCTAGCTTAAAGACACATATTACTTGATTATTTTTATAGTAAGTCAAAGTATCCATATTTTCTCCGCCTTCAATAATGAATTTACCTCAACTTACATATTACAATTTTCATAGTGGTTTTGCAAAGAATAAATCGAAGGGAAAAAAATTGTTTGTTGGAAATTTATTTCTTTGTTAGAGGGTGTGGAGCGTAGGACAAATAGTGGCTTTTATTTCAATTTCTATTCCAGGAAAATTGATTTGACAAACTCTAAACAGTTGTTAGAATCTCGTGTTATATAAACTTTAGAGTTTTTATAGTTATTTTTCAATCATATCATGATAAAAATATTTCGCCATTATATAGTTTATCTTGCTGGCTGCTGTAGATTGTATTTTTATATACTACCCATCCAGCACAGGCTAAATTGACGAAAAAAATAGGATTTTTTGCAATAAAGGATAAGATCAGCCTTGGAAACGAAATCTTCTTCAAGTAAGATAGCCATTATTGGCATTGGATGCCTTTTCCCTAAGGCGAAAGACCTTTCAGAATATTGGTCTAATATAAAAAATAAAGTGGATGCTATTACGGATATTCCCCCAACTCATTGGAAAGCAGAGGATTATTTTAATGCAAATCCACAGATGCCCGATCATACTTATGGAAAAAGAGGTGGATTTATTCCTGCCGTAAATTTTGATACCATGAAATATTCTGTTACCCCTAATACTCTGGAAGCAATAGACACTTCTCAACTGCTGGGTTTGATGGTGGCAGAACAAACCTTTCAAGATGCAGGCTACAGTGAAAAAAAGACATTTGACCGTTCTACCACCAGTGTAATTCTAGGGGTGACAGGTACTCTGGAGATGGTTATTCCCTTGGGTGCCAGACTTGGACATCCTCTGTGGCGTAAGGCGATAAAACAAGAGGGTATTGACGAAGAAGTAGCAGAAAAAATTGTACGCAATATTTCTGATGGATATGTAGGATGGCAGGAAAATTCTTTTCCTGGACTTTTAGGAAATGTTGTTGCAGGAAGGATTGCAAACCATTTTGATTTAGGGGGAACGAATTGCGTTGTTGATGCAGCTTGTGCCAGCTCTTTTAGCGCGCTACACATGGCATGTATGGAATTGCAATCTGGCAAAAGCAATATGGTTTTAACAGGTGGAGTGGATACGTTCAACGACATTTTCATGTATATGTGCTTTAGTAAGACTCCCGCCCTTTCCGCAAGCGGAAATGCAAGACCCTTTGATCAAAATACTGATGGAACGATTCTTGGTGAAGGGCTTGGTATGATTCTGCTGAAACGTTATGAAGACGCTAAACGAGATGGTGACAGGATCTATGCAGTCATTCGCAGCATTGGAACTTCCAGCGATGGCAAAGGTGCCGCTGTTTTTGCCCCTAAAGCGGAAGGCCAGGTAAAAGCACTGAAAAAGGCCTACCAATCTGAAGGCATTTTGCCTCAAAGCATTGAGCTCATGGAAGCCCACGGGACTGGCACAAAAGTAGGGGATGTAATAGAACTCGAATCTTTGAATAAAGTATATAAATCACAAGACGAAAAGGCATTCTGGTGTGCTTTAGGATCGGTCAAATCGCAGATTGGCCATACCAAAGCTGCTGCAGGAAGTGCGGGGCTTATCAAGATCGCCCTGGCTCTATACCATAAAATTTTACCACCTACGATTAAGATAGAAAAGCCCGCTCAACCCCTTACTCAAAAAGACTCTCCCTTTTATCTCAATACAGAAAAACGACCCTGGATACACCAAAAAGACCATCCCTTGAGAGCAGCAGTCAGTGCCTTTGGATTTGGGGGAAGCAACTACCATTGCATTCTGGAAGAGGATGAACCTCTCAAAAAACAAAACGATTGGGACAACAAAGTCCAGATTCTGGCTTTGTCTTCCAATACAAAAGAAGAGATAGAATCCAAGCTGAAATCTTACAGTAGCCTGAGCTGGCAGGAAATTGTAGAAAAAGCATGGAAGTCCCGTCTGGAATTTTCTTCTTCTCATAAGTATCGCCTTCTGATACCTATGGAGGAAGGCATTTCCAAAATTTCGGAAACCTGTCATGATTTGCTTTCCATGCTACAAAAGAATCCAGACAAGGCTTCTTGGGCAACGCCTTCAGGGGCCTATTTCGGAAGCAACGGAACCCAAGGCAACATAGGAATTTTGTTTCCAGGCCAGGGATCGCAATATACAGGCATGCTAAGAGATCTTTGCTGCCATTTCCCCCAGATGTATGAAATCCTGGAACAGGCAAACTATTCTTTTGAATGCAACAAATCACAAGAAATTTCCGAAAGCCTTCTGGATTGTATCTATCCTAAACCTGTTTTCAATGAAGAAGATAAGAAAAGGCTGGAAGAACGTCTGCGCAATACTGCCATCGCTCAGCCTGCACTCGGAGCTGTTTCTTTGGGAGCTCTGCATGTTTTGAAATATTTTGGAATACAGCCTCAATCTTTTGCAGGCCATAGCTATGGTGAACTTGTGGCACTTTGTGCAGCAGGGTGTTTTTCTCAGAAAGACTTACACAAGCTTTCCGCTTTGCGAGGAAAGTTGATGGTGTCACCCTATGGATCTCTAGGTGCCATGCTTGCTGTCCAATCCGATATTGCCACGCTCTCTGAAATACTCAAAAAAAATTCTCTCGACCTTGTCATTGCCAATAAAAATGCACCAAACCAGGTCGTATTGTCTGGACTTTCCATAGAAATCCAAAAGGCGCAGGAAATTCTTTCTGCTCAAAAAATACAAAGCACCGTGCTTCCTGTTTCTGCTGCATTCCACAGCAGCCTTGTTGCGAAAGCCCAGGAGCCTTTTGGACAGGCTTTAGAACAAATTTCCGTTGCTTCTCCTTCTTTGCCAGTATTTTCTAATACAACAGCAGGGCAATACCCAAAAGAACCCCAGGAAATCAAGGCAATACTCGCCAGCCAGCTTGCCATGCCTGTAGAATTTGTGGAAGAAATCCGTGCTATGTATAAGATGGGCATACGAACCTTTGTCGAAATTGGCCCAGGAAAAAGGCTGACAGGGCTTGTCAATGCTATCTTAAAAGAGCATAGCGATGTAACCACAATAGCCATAGATGAGTCTAGCGGGAAAAAAAATGGCATCTTCGATCTGGCAAAAGTTCTCTCTTGCCTTGCATCCCTGGGACATTCTATACAATTGCCTCTCTGGGCACCCGATTCTTCTTCTGCCAGGCCTGTAGAAAACAAACCTCGCATGATGGTAAGCCTGTGTGGTGCAAACTATGTAAACCCTAAGAAAAAAGAGGCGCAAAGCAAAGCACCCGTGCAAGAAAAAAAAGCAGAAGTTATTCAAAAAGCAATTCCTGAAACCAAGATTGCCCTACCACAAAAAGGGGAAATGACAAAGATGCCAGAAAAAAATACCCAAGAACAAATTCCCAGGACACAAATGCCTGAGCCTGCTCCTGAAAAAAAATCTGTGCAACATCAGACGCAGGCAATCTCGAATATAGCTCATCCTTCTATTATGGAAGCCTTGAAGCTTTCCCAACAAAATTTACAGATTCTACAAAAGATGCAAGAACAGACCGCCGAATTGCATAAGCAATTTTTAAGTGGACAGGACATAGCTTTACAATCTTTTTATTCTCTTGTTCAACAACAGCAAATGATTTTGGGGGGAATTCCAGCTTCCAGGCCTCCCATCCAGACCAGTTTACCTGAAAGTACAGTCATCGCTCAAAATGCTGTTGTTCCTAAAGCAGTGCAAAATTTTGGGATGACTTTAGAAAACAAAAAAGTAATAGAGACACACTTTTCTGATGTTCCGCAACAAAAGGAAATGCCACGCAAAGCACAAGATATTTTGCCTGATTGGAAAAGCAAGGCAAAAGAAGAAAAAAACTCTGATTCCTCGGAGAATAAATCGAATATATCCCAAATCCTGATTTCCATAATAGCACAAAAGACAGGCTATCCAGAAGAGATGCTCACGATGGATATGAGCCTGAACAACGATTTGGGCATTGATTCCATAAAACGCGTGGAGATTTTCTCCAGTCTCAAAGAAAAGCTACCCCAGGCGCAGGCTATCCAGACAGAACATATCGGCAGGCTCAAAACGCTAAGAGATATAGTGGATTTTCTCGCTCCTGTTTCTGATAAAGAAAATGCTGTAGAGAAGCAAGAACCATCTTCCTCCTCTCAAGAAATAGCAAGCATTCTTATCGAAATTATCGCTGCCAAGACAGGCTATCCAGCAGAGATGCTCACGATGGATATGAGCCTGAACAATGATCTAGGCATTGATTCCATAAAGCGTGTGGAGATTTTTTCTAGCCTGAAAGAAAAGTTACCTCAGGCTCAGGCCATCCAGACCGAGCATATCGGCAAGCTCAAAACGCTAAGAGATATAGTGGATTTTCTCGCTCCTGTTTCTGACATACAACAATTTCAACATCAACAATCAGGAGCGTTTTCTTCTTCTCAGGAAATAGCGAACGTTCTCATAGAAATCATGGCCGCCAAGACAGGCTATCCAGCAGAGATGCTCACGATGGATATGAGCCTGAACAATG
>CALKWO010000333.1 GCA_938003875.1 uncultured bacterium | reverse complement strand
AAGCTTTAGGGCAATCACCGCTCTTGCCAGTCACAGGGCAAACTTCTTTTTTCTCATCGCAAGCCTGTTTGTCGCATTTGCCTTTGGAGGGACACTGAGAACAAGGACTGTTGTCTTCACCAGCAGACAATATAGGAGGCTTGGCACCTACTTCTTTTTGTAAATCTTCGATTGCTTTTTCTACAGGAGCATTTTCCTGGGCATATAAACTCAGACTCAAAACCAAAGCAAAAACCAATAATAAGGACCATCTCATTTTTTCTACTCCTTAATCAAAAATTTGATATTATCAAATGAATATAAAAACTTTAGGCAAACCTATAAACCCCAGACTTGCCATAAAGTTGCGCACATTTTTTTTATATTTCGTTTTTACTTTACTGGAACCAAAATCAAGCCGCTATAGGGCTTTAGAGAAAATTCCAATAGATCGTCTTTTATGACATAGGCAGAGCCACCGTCTTTTATGACATACTCAGAGCCTAAAGCATCCTTTACTTTGCCTTTTTGCTCTATAGGAAGGGTGTAGACCTGGATTTCTTTGCTAGCATTCAGGACGACGATAACGCTTTCCTCTTTTTCCTTGCGGACAAAAGCATATATCTTGTTTTTATCGTCTGTCAGCAGTGTGCGAAAATCCCCTGCCTGCAAAGAAGTGTACTGATTGCGGATTTCTATCAGCTTTCGGTAATGATGAAAAAGATCATCATCAAACCTTACACTGTCGCCTTGCTCCAGCCTGGTACCATCGGGTAAATATCGCTCATCTTTATATTTCAACTCTTTCCATATCATGGGTTTACGGCAGCATGGATCATTTCCCCCCCATATTCCCGCCTCATCACCATAGTAAATCATCGGTGCGCCTAAATACGTCATCTGGAACAAAGCCATGAGCTTTTGGATTTTTCTTTCTTCTTCCTGAGGCTTTCGTGTATTATACGAAGGATTGGAGCCTTTGGATTTGTCAAAAAACTCACCCCATGCCCTGTAGCTTCCGATTTTGCGATTGAAGATATGCGAAGCTACACGGTTTGTATCATGGCTGTCATAGAGATTTTGCATGATATAGGCCATCTCAGGTTCAAAGGCATGGCGAAGCTCCATGAGCTTTTGATCGAACTGGCTTGTGGTTATCGGAGGCTCTTGCAAAAAATATTCAGCGCAGGTAAAAGCAAAATTGTAGTTCATGGCAGCATCGAATTCATCCCCCTGCAAATACTCTTTGACAACAGGAATGCTATCAATGATTTCCGCAGTAATATAAGCTTGAGGATTGATCGCCTTTAGGAATTTGTTCCAGTCTTTCCAGAAATTATGGTGAACGCAAAAAGCCACATCCAGCCGCCATCCATCTATCCCATCCTCAGGATTTCCATCCTTGTTGGGATCCATCCAGCGACGAGTGCATTCAAAAATATATTTTTTGGGGCCTGCCACGATTCCCCTTTCATCCTCTCGCAGTTCAGGAAGCTCTTTTACACCAAACCACCCCTGATAGGCAAACTTCGTCCCTGCCTGAGGATCATCCCAGGAAGTGATAGAGAACCAGTCTTTGTATTTAGAATTTTGCTGCTTTGCCACAACATCCTGGAAAGCCCAGCTATTGATTCCCATATGATTGAAAACCCCATCCAGAATGATTTTCATTCCTCTGCGATGCACTTCGGAAATTAGCTTCAGCATAAGCAGATCGGCCTTTGTCCATACCCAGGTTTCAGGATCATCGGGAATTTCGGCCTGAATCAACTCTTTGTCTCCCTTAGGATCAGGTCCAAACGTAGGATCAATGTGATGATAGGTCGCTCCATCGTATTTATGAAGCGAAGGTGCTGTGAAAACAGGATTCAGATAGATCGCAGTAATACCAAGACTTTGCAGATAGTCCAGCTTGTTCAATATCCCCTGAAGATCGCCACCATATCGCCTTCTCTGGATGTTGAACCATATATCTTGTCCATTCTTTTTCTCGTAAGCCTGAAGCTCATACCAATCGGATGTCCACGGATGCACTTCCCAGGGAGAGCTATTGTCATGAGGCCAGGAGCCTTTTATATCCTCCAGAGCAGGATCATTAGAGCTATCTCCATTGCAGAATCGCTCTGGAAAGATCTGGTACCAAACCACTTTTTTCGCCCATTCTGGGGCTTTATACTCACTACTCTGGCTTACTTTTTTTTTTTCAGATAAGGCCTTTTCCAGCTCTTTATCTAAAACCTCCACCATGGCCTGGAATTCCTCTTGCGTAAACCCTACGCTTTGATAAATGACCTTTCCCTCTCTATCCATAAGATAGTTTCTAGGAATATAACCCTTAGCAAACAAATCGTACATATCCCGCTTAGGGTCTTCTGCCATAGGAAACGAAACCTTCATATCCTTCTGGAAAACAAGAAGCTTTTCCTTTTTTTCTTCTCTTCCAATAGAAACCAAAACAAAGTCTTTCCCCGAATATCTCTCCCAAAGACTCTGCAATTGAGGCATCTCCGCCTTACAAGGAGGACACCAGGTAGCAAAAAAATTCACTAAAACAACCTTCCCACTAAACTCCAATGTCTTATCATCCAGAGTTACTACCTTCTCAATAGGACAAACATCCCCCTTTTTGACAACATTATACTCCGCAAACCGATCCCCTTCCTGGGCAAAAGGAGATAACAAAAGAATAAAATAAAGAATACTTAAAAAATACATAGCATTTCCTTTTTTAAAATTTTACCAATTTATACCTCTGAATTTTTTTAACAAGCTGGTATCTAAAAAAATTCTATTCCAAATAGTTTTGCAATCTAGCTTCAAAATTCTCAACGCTTTCTGAATCTTTTGCTAAAATATAAATTTCTTTAAGCGTTTCTATATTCTCAAGAGATCGAATTTTCTCCATAGTATGTAAACCTCTTGCACCAAATCGCATTTCCAAAACCGCTTCAATTTTGCCTTCAATTTTGCCTTCGATTTTGCCTTCGACTTTGCCTTGATGTAAAAGCATATCTCTACATTTGCGGAAATGGACGAAAGAAGGATCATCGGATTTTTCTAAAATACTAGCAATATCAAGCATGGTAGGTGCTCCTTTCTTTTTATAAAACCAATCTAACACCTTGAATGCCATTTCTTCTAATATACGATGCTCATGATATTCTTGCTGTTTCAACCTTGGAACCAGTTCAGCATGTCGTTCTGGGAGCATCAGAACTCATACGCATTAAGCAATAATGACTTACATAGCAATGATTTGTAGCCGCAGGGTTGCGCCGAAAATGACCACCTATTCGGAAAAGACGACCTTCAGCGCAATCCCTGCGTCTTTTGCCAATAGAGACTAACAGAATCGAACC
>CALKWO010000332.1 GCA_938003875.1 uncultured bacterium | reverse complement strand
ACCTCTCTTATGATTTTCCCAGGGCATTGCCTTGGGTTAGTGTCTATAGGACTCTCCGTCCAAATTTGCGATTGTGACATAAATTATATATCAAAGTAAGCCAATGCAAAATGAGCAGTGCTATGAAATAGCATCTGCTCCATTTTGCGATTGTGACATACTTTCCTAATACTCGCCCCTCACCCTTATTATACATTAGTTCAAAAAAATAAGCTACTATGTTGTTGTTTTTATAAAACAATAAGATAAAATAATACCAGCTTACAACATTGTCCTTTAATTGAAAGCACTTTTATGAAGCAAGAAACATCTCAGTACGTTGACAAGCTCGCTGTAGAAAAAATTTTAGTAGAAAAGCTGAGTAAAGTGAGCCATAGTCCCCATTTATCCTTTTTTCAATTCTTGGAAAATCCTTTAGAGGATTTTTTTCAGATACAGCAAAAAGCGTTTTTATTAGAACCAAAAGAAAGCAGTGATAAAAAACAAAAAATTTTAGATTCTTCTATTCAAGGCCCATACCCTGAAAACAATCAGTCTTTTTTGGTTTGCTACCCTGCAATAAATCCCTGTGGAAACGTATTATTAGTGCACGGACTCTTTGAAGAAAACCGAATGCTTTACAGAATGCTTGTCAACGCTTTAAATCGTTTTCAGATAAGCCTTTATATAATGATTCTGCCTTATCATTATGAGCGAAAGCCTGCTCAGAGCCTTTTTAGTGGAGAATATTTTTTGAGTGCTGATATTGCAAGAACCCAATGGGCCTTTAGGCAGGCTATCTGGGATCTTTTTGCATGGAAGACTTACTTAGAAAAACAAGCACTGCCTCTTCTTCTGGCAGGTTTCAGCACAGGAGGTTGCATTCTTTTGAATCTGGCCATGCTAATTCCCTTGCAGTCTTTTTTTCTTATCAACCCTATTAGCAATCTTTCTAATTTGCTTTGGAATAATGAGTTGATTTCCACTATAAAAAAAGACATAATCCAGAATGGATGGGATTTACAAGATGTCATGAAAACCATGCGAGCTTTAGATCCTGTCAGCAATCCCATGCGAAAGTTTATGCAAAAAAAATTGTATCTGGCTCTTGGAGAGTATGACCAGATCGTGGATAAACACGATTATGAAAAATTCATAGAAGAATTTCAGCCGTCTTCTACCTTTTTGTATCCTTATGGACATTTGAATATCTTACGGTTTCCAAAACTTGCGGAAGATATCAAAAATACACTTTTTGGTTTAGTCAAAGGAATAGAATGTGAGTGAAGAAAATTCTGTCTTTTTGATGGGCTACAAAAATAGCACACGCAGGTATCTATTACAAATTTCGATTGCCTGTGTAGTACTGAGTTTGCTTTTACTGGTACTTTTTAATCAGGTATCCGCTATTCCCTTGCTGCTGACAGGTGCCAGTCTGGCAGGGGAGCTATGGTGGAATAGCAGAAAGAGCCTTAAATTAACAGACAAAGGTCTTTTATTAGGAGAGGAAGAAATTCCCTGGAGTGAGATTGTCCGTTATACAACATGGGGGCCACTGGGCATCCCCTTAACCCCCATCAAAATACAAGGTGTAAACCTCTATTTCAAGGAAGAATGCTATTGTATCTATTCTACCGCTGATGGCTATCATGATCTTTTAAAAAAATTAGAATCTTTGAAATTCTCTGACCCAAAAGAACCTGTTTGGTATCAATACCCTAAAAGAGTAGTGAGGGTATTAAGGTATGCAGTCGCATTCACCCTTTCTTTCTTATTTCTTTTAGTATTTGCCCTTTCGCTTCTTGTGATTTTGGCAATAGTGGTAGGCGGATATTTTGTCTTTCGTTCTCTTGTAAAATCCAAAAGAGAAGGTTCTAAAACTCTTCCAGAGGATGCCTGGGTTGCTGGAGCAGGAAGTCTTGTTCTTTTCTGCGTGGTTTACTATATTTTTCAAAGTCCCTATCTGATCTTTTTCCTGGGTATTCTTCCTCTGGCAGCCATAGTATGGTTTCCCTGGCAGCCACAGCCCTTAAGCATTATATCAGATGCACTTTTTGTCGGGAAAAAAGAAGCCTATCCTCTACGACATCTGAGAACATCGCGTATCATTCCCAAATTGTTTATACTCAAGATATGGCAGCTTTCGTTCGGCAATGGTGATGTAAACATCTTTCCTTTTCTGGAAAACTTTGAAAATTTCAAAAAGAAACTGGAAAATTCCTGGGACATGGTTCAGAAACGATACCAGGGTAAAAAGATGTCCGCAGAAGAAGCATCGATTGGAACACCTTCTGAAGAAGCGCGAAAGATATATTTTTTCCAGGCTGATGAGATTTCTCTACAAATGCCTGTTGCCTGGCAAGTTATAGTTCCTATATTTTTTTTGATCCATCTTTTGCTTTTAAGCAGTTGCCTTTGGTGTGTATACTATACCCCATTAGGAAAAATTTCGCACCTGGGTCTTTTCTTGACTCATATAGTTCCTATTTTTTTACTTGTATATGGTAGCTATATCCTTTTTTCTCTTGTCCCCCGCTTTTTTTCTCTATATCGTAGATACTATATTGACGATAATGGTATAAAAATAGGGAAAAAAATCGTTCCCTGGTCAGACATAAAGAGTATAGTTCCTTACCAGACACCAGATAAAAAGAACAACGTTTCCCTATTTGATGGCAATGGCAGATCACTCCTGGAAATTTCCCAAGACATGAATGAATGGGAACTTGCCATTCAAAAAATTCATAAAAAAATCGAAAAGATACACAAATACGATATTACAGAATCTGGAGCTGTGGCTCTTTTAGCTAGAAGAGCCTATGCCTGGCAAAAATCATGGCGCATTTTGGTAGTGCTGGCCATGCTAATAGCATTGCCTTTTATTCTGGATTCTATTATAGTGCAGAAACAATCTTTAGCAGAAAAAGCCACTACTGCTGTTACGGTTCCTTCTCAGTATATTCTTCCTGATCTTCTTGGCAAGAGGATTCTAGTTGTTCCTTATCAAGATTGGCAGGGAAAAACGTGGTATGCTCTGGCAAGCCCAAAAGATTCACAAGTCGATCTTTCTTACAGAGATACAAATATTCTTTATCTTCCCGATAATCCCCTTTTGGTAACCCCTTATGGCTGTATACAAGATCCTCTGGTTTCTTTTTTAAACTATCTGGAAACAAAGGGATTTGAAAGTGAGCATCTGGTATGGTTAGAAAATCTGATTGCTCATAGCCATTATTTTTTTTGGGGCATGGCCTGCCTGATTTTTTTTCTAGCCCTTTTGCATCAGGATATGTTCGCTGGAATCTTGACACAAAGAATGCCTGCGCCTTTAGGCCCAATCGTTTCTATGCATGGCTCTTTTATTTTACAGAATACCATAAGAATGCTGGTGCATCTGAGTCTGCTTCTACTCATTGGGATTCTGGCATTGTATCTTCATTTTCCAGCCTGGTTTTCGGAAAAAATTTCTGTTTTCATGTATTTCTCGGAAATTTGGATAGCACTTTCTATTCTTCTTCCTGTTCTGTTCTGTCCTTATTTGATTTTTTGTATGAGCCAGGTACTTCCCGATTGGCTCAGGAGCTTCCGAAAATGGGAAATACAGGAAGATGGCATCAAAGATCACTCTAAAACCCTGAAGTGGGAAGAAATCAAGAGCATTGCTGTTTTGCGATTTCCCAATAGAAGGAGAAGAAAAGTAGCCATGCTGTATGGAAACCAGGGGCCAGGGATTTGCCTGGAAGGAGATCTGATCCATTTTAATACGATCCTGGCGCACATAAGACAAGAAACAAAGTGCAAAAAAGACGATTATACCAGAGCGAAATATTTTTATCGAAAGGCACTTAGCATACCTAAATTCTTTCGGATGCTCACCTGTATGCTGATGGTTGTTCTTTTATTCCTGGTCTTTTCTCTTGCACAAGACCAGCAAGCTTCCCTGCCTCAAAAAGGGGCAAAAACTCTGTGTACAGTGCATTCTTCTCTCTTTAAAAAATTGGTGCTTTGTTCTTACCAGGATGAACAGACAAATACCTGGTTCACCCTTGCCTGGAACCAAGGAGATGTAAGGGAATCAGAAATTCTGTACAACAGAAGCAACCCTGCCTTTTGGCAACCGATAGACAATAAGGTGATTTCCTGGCAGGAAAAACTGGCCTCTTTTTTCCCTATTCTTTTTTCCTGGGAAGAAAGATATTCCCCTTATCTCTATTATGTAATCTTCTGGGCTTCTTTATGGGCACTAGCAATCCTTACAGTTCCTTTGCTCTGGTACTTACCAGGAGTTCTGTGGGGCTTTCCCCCTTTAATTCCTGAACCAGATAAAAAATAATTTTATAGAAAAAGTTGCAATTCGATTTTGTTATTTATATAATTACCCAACACTAAAGTTGTTAAGGATTTTGCATGGTTCGTTTTTTTTTGGAAAATCCCCCTGTGGAGGGGGAAGCTGTTTTAGAAGGTGAAGAACGCCATCATCTCGTAAATGTTTATCGTGGTCAGCCTGGCATAAAAATAAAGCTTTTTGATAAAGAAGGAAAGGAATATCTTGCGGAAATCATTTCTGTAACTTCAAAGCTAGCCAGGCTCCGAATACTGGAAATATCTTTTCCTCTGGAAGCACAAGAAAAAAAAATTTTTCTCGCTCAGAGCCTTATTAAAAGCCAGAACTGGGATTTACTCTTACAAAAAAGCATGGAACTTGGCCTATACGGTCTTTATCCCATGCTCACACAGCATCTTGGGAATGGAAAACAGATGGCGGGAAAAGAGGAAAGATGGCAAAAGGTAATGATTTCTGCTGCCAAACAATGTGGTCGTACTTCTTTGATCCAAATCGCTTCTACTATGGACTTTTCTGAAGTTTTAAAGAAAACAGCTTCTTTTCCTACAAGACTTTTAGCACACAATGCCAAAGGCCTTCCTTCTTTTAAAAATCTTCTGGACAGGCTCTCGCCTATTTCCTATCCTGTTCTGGTTATGATAGGCCCAGAAGGCGGATTTTCAGAAGAGGAAATTCATCAGGCTCATGAATCAGGAATACTGATGTTTTCCTTGGGCAATCTGATTTTAAAAGCGGAAACAGCAGCGATTGCTGTAATTGCAAATTTGAATTTTTATAAAGGTTGAAAATGAGTAAGAATGAGAATTATGAAAGAATATGCCTGCAAGCACATAAAGCCTTTCAGGAAAGGCAATACTTGGAAGCCATACAGTTGTGGCGTAAGGCAATCAAAATAGAAAAAACGCCAGAGCTTCAGAAAAAAATGGCACAGGCTCATTTCCGCTATGCTTTATCCCTGGACAGGCAAAAGAATCAGCCAGAAATCATCACGACGCTGTTTCAATGCCTTCAGTTCGATCCTGATATGGCAATGGTTCATTATCATATCGCACTGCTTTATCATAAACAAAAAAAATACGATAAAGCTCTGGGGGCTTATGAAAAGGCTCTAAAACTCTCTCCTGGCAATCCAAGATTTCTCAAGCATTTGAAGTTACTTCAGATAGAAATGAATCAGACCTTACTGCCAGAAGAAAAAAATGTAGAGCATGAGATAGAGCAAAAAATACAAGCCGGGCAGTATAAGGAAGCATGGAATCTGTTGCAAGAGTCTAAAGATGGCATGCAAACAGAGGACTTTAATCTCTATTCTGCGTTTTTGCTTACCATGCAGAAAGAATATACTAAAGCCAAAAAAATATGGAAAGAATTGTTGGCTTCCAGGCATAAGGCCATAGCAAGTTACTATTCGGGGCTGATTTCTATACAGGAAAAAAAATGGCCCAGTGCAATTAAAAGCCTGGAAGTAGCGATGCAGAGCAAAATGCTAGAGGAAGAAGCCAGAAAAGCATTGCTGTCGGTTTATGAATACCAGGCATTCAAGCTGCCTGCGAAAGAGGAAAAAAAAGCCAAGCTTATTTGCAATAAGATTGCAGCGATTGATCCTAACCATGAGTTGGCTCATAATTCCATTGCTATTACTTTAGAGCAAGGCTACCAATATGCGATAGAAGAAAAATATGGACAGGCAATCAAAATATGGTCTCGTCTGGTGGATTCAGGTAACAATCACCCTCTTTTGCTACAAAATTGTGCTATTGCCTATGATAAAAAGGGAGGAAATTATCAAGCACTACAATATTGGAATAGGCTGGCGAAAATATGGGAAAATGCTTTAGACAAAGATCCAAACAGAGAGTTGACCCAAAAAAAATTGGCACTGGTATACCTGCGTATAGGAGAGATCCATAATCATCTGAGAAATTATCGTCAGGAGATTCTAGCCTACGAGAAAGCATTGGAGTTCACGCCTGACGATGTAGATTTGCACCTGAGGCTTGTAGAAATAGACTGTGCAGAAGACGATTATGTAAGTGCTCTCAACAAATTGAAAAAGCTCTGCCAGCAGTTTCCTAAAAATAAAAAAATTCTGGAAGCAACGGGGAAATGCTATGCTCAATCTGGAAATTTTTTCAAGGCATCGGAATATGCCATAGAGATAGCGACTCTTTTCCCTGATGATAAAGAAATCTGGGATATACTGCGTTATGCAGGCATCCATGCAGCAAAAGAATGTATGGAAAAGAGGAATATTGTCCAGGCACAGGGTCTTTTACAGAAGCTTATCCAGGTAGATAAAAGCTATATGCCTTACCATGGGTTTTTATGGCAAATTCTCCTGGACATAGGAAGAAAAGAGGAAGCCAGACAAGAAATAGAAAAACTTGCTGCTACTCTGCCTAATAAAGCCCAGGTTTTTGCAGAAGCAGCCAAAATATATAGCTTAAAAAATTTACCAGAAAGACTGGAATATCTCAAAAAAGCTAAAGAATTGGTAAAAGAAAATGATATAGAAGCGAGAGGTGCGATTTACACAGCTTCTATATTAGAAAATAAAGCAAATACCATAAAAGAGCTAAAGCATCTTATCCTAAAAGAAGAGGAGAAAGCCCTTATTTTTAAAAGATTGATCGAGTCTCTGGAGCATAGCGGTAAGATCAGTCTGGCCATGGATGTCATCCAGGAATGTGGCATGCTATTCTCCAATTCTCTGGAGCTTGGTATGAAAATTTTATCTGGTGCTATAGCCAATGGAGATTTAGTTCTGGCGGAGAAAGCTGCCCCTGTTTTGTGCGATCTGGCACGAGAGAAAAAAGAATTTGATATAGTAGCCAGTCTCCAGATGCTAATGCGTATGATGCGATCTCCTTTCAATCTTATGGGAAATCCTTTTTTCTCTCCTGATTTTATGGATGATTTTGGAGACGATGATGATGAAGAATATGAATATTAATAAGAATCCTTTTGATGTTTTAGGGCTATCGGAAAATGCCTCTCAAGGGGATGTAAAAAAAGCCTACTTTAACCTGGTGAAGCAATTTTCTCCAGAAAAGCATGGAGAACAGTTTAAAGAAATCAGAGAAGCTTACGACTTGCTAAAAGATCCAGCGAAAAGACTGGAGCTGGAAGTTTTCCAGTTTACCAGACCTCCTCAGAAAATTTCTAAAAAAGCCACAATGCCTTGTGCTGAGATCAAAAAAGAGCTTTTCTTACAATGGCTAAAAGAAACACAAATAGATTTATATAAAACTGATTTTACAGGTGATTTTGAAGATGTTTAAGAGAATAAAAAAAATTTTAGGATGCAAAGATTCTTCTCCAGCACCAGTAGCTTTGGCATCAGAAGAAACACAAAAGACCTTAGAAACAATTAATGAAAGCATAAATAAGCTAAAAGAATCTTTGTCTCTCCATCAGCAACAGATGGAATTTCAGATAATGCAAGAAATTTCGCAAACTAAAGAAGCCGTAAGCAAATTGGGGCGAACCCAATACAGGGCAAATGCTGTTGCAGAAGCAGAACAGCAAGAAATCAAAAAAAATCTGCAACAGGTACTTTGTTTGCTGATAGAACCTAAAAAAGAAACTTTACTGGAAATGCTTCTCATGGTGGATGGGATGGAAGAAGGGATTCGAGCTATCAACGCCTTAGAGCATCCTGCCAGTGCTTCTTTAATCAATGGTTTTCGTATGGTTTCTAATAGGGCTAAAGATTTATTGAAAAAATGGAATGTCTCTCCTATTCCAGGCAAAGGAGAAAAATTTAATCCTCTCTATCATAAGGCAGTAGGAATCCAATATACTCAGGAAGAAGAAAATATCATTGTAGAAGAACAGAGATATGGTTATCTCTTAGGAAATGAAGTGCTGCGATATGCAGAAGTGATTGTTACAAAAAAGGAAAATACATGGAAACCATCGTTGGAATTGATTTAGGTACAACCAATTCAGAAGTGGCAATTTTAAAAGAAGGCCGTCCTTTTGTTATAGCGGATACCCAGGGAAAAAAGATTGTTCCCTCTTTTGTAGGAAAAACGAGCGAAGCTGAGCTGATTGTAGGAGAAATGGCGAGAAACCAATATATCATTGCACCCGAAAGAACTATAAAATCCATAAAACGCAAAATGGGAACTGATGAAAAAGTGCAAATAGGAGAGGAAAGCTTCACCCCTCAGGAAATTTCTGCTTATATTCTCAAGTATCTCAAGGGAATGGCGGAAAAATATCTGGGGAAAACAATCGAAAAGGCAGTCATCACTGTTCCTGCTTATTTTACGGACAAACAAAGACAGGCAACCAAAGATGCAGGAGAAATTGCTGGGTTCAAAGTGGATCGAATTTTAAACGAGCCTACTGCTGCTGCTCTTACTTATGGCCTGGATCGACAGGAAAACCAGAAAATTCTTGTATATGATCTTGGTGGTGGAACATTCGATTTGTCTGTGATAGAAATCAATTCTGGCGTTGTAGAAGTCCTTGCAACAACGGGTAACTCTCATCTAGGGGGAGATGATTTTGATGAACTCTTGGTAAAGCATGTTGCAGAAAAATTTTTAGAACAACATGGAATAGACCTCAGACAAGACAGACGTGCCCTGGCAAGACTAACCAGAGCTTGTGAGCAGGCTAAAATTGCCCTTTCCAGTACCCCTTTTGCTAGTATAAAAGAAGAATTCATAGCGACAAAAGATTCTATACCGCTTCATCTTGAAATGGAAATAGAACGAGAGGTTTTTGAATCTCTGATTCGTGATCTTCTAAAAACAACCATGGATTGTGTTCGCAATGGCTTAAAAGAAGCTTCTCTGTCAATCCAGGATATAAATAAAATCCTTCTGGTTGGTGGTTCGACCAGAATTCCTTTGATAAGCAATATGCTGGAAGAAGAGTTTGGCATAACTCCCAATATGGAAATTGACCCTGATCTTTGCGTGGCTATGGGAGCGAGTGTGCAGGCAGGAATCATCTCTGGAGAGCCTATAGAAACCATTTTAGTGGATGTTGCCCCCCATTCTCTGGGAATAGAGGTAGCCGATTCCCATTTTGGTATGCCCATTCCTGATATATACAGTGTGCTGATCAAGCGTAATACGGCTATTCCTGTAAGCAAATCTGAAGTATATACTACTTTGACCCCTGATCAGAAAATGGCATCGATTCGTGTATACCAGGGAGAAGAACCTATAGCCTCCCGCAATACATTCCTTGGCGAATTTCTATTGGATAAAGTCGCTCGCACGCAAAAAGGAAAGCCTGAAATCATTGTAAATTTTGACTATGATGTGAATGGCATAGTCCATGTTTCTGCTCTCGACAAAAAAACAGGCTATAAGAAGGAAATCACCGTAACGGCTACTCCTGACACCATGACCCAGGAGCAAAAAGACGAAGCGGCGGAACGTATTGCAGAAACAGAGATGTATTCAGATGAAGATGCAGACTATGCTGAAGAAAATTTAGAAGCTCTGCTATACAGAGCAGAAAAAGTATTGGGCACCCTCCATAGCGAAGCCACCAAAAAGAATCTACAAGAAGGCATTGAGCAGATGAAACAGGCTATCCAAAATAAAGAAGATGGAAACATCAAGGAAGCAGAAGCAAACCTTCTTGAGATACTATATGATTTAGAATAGGCAAACAAGAAACGTGCCCGTATTAGAGGGTATTGCCCAAAGACGCAGGGATTGCGCTGGCGTTTGGCTTTTGAGAAGACACGACTTTTTCGGCGCAACCCTGCGGCTACAATTTTGTATTTTTTATATTTTTAAGGGAAAAATTATGCATTATATTGCTCTATTTTTATTTTTTTGTTTCTGCATAACGACAAATGCACAGGGCGTTATGTCCGACAAGGAGTCTGGTACTGCTTTATTGATAGTAGATATTCAAAATGATTATTTTCCTGGTGGTGCCATGGAACTGGTAGGCTCTCAGGAGGCAGGAAAGCAGGCAAAGCAATTGCTGGCAGCATTCAGGGAAAAAAATATGCCTGTGATTCATATACAGCATATTTCTATGCACCCTGGTGCAACTTTTTTCTTGCCTGGAACAAAAGGGGCGGAAATCCATGAATGCGTTTTCCCCAGGCAAGGAGAAACCATCATACAAAAGCATTTCCCTAGCAGTTTTAGAAACACTACATTGCTAGAGCATCTGCGCGATAAAAAAATTCATAGGCTCGTGATTATAGGAATGATGACGCATATGTGCATTGATACAACAACAAGAGCCGCTGCCGATTTAGGGTTTGAATGTTTCTTGTGCCATGATGCCTGCGCCACAAGGGACTTATCCTTCAACAATATCACTATCCCAGCCAAAAGCGTCCATAACGCATTCCTTGCATCCCTAAATGGCGTTTTTGCAAGAGTTTTTTCCGTTAAGGAATTCTGTGAGCAATGGAAATAAAAATGCTATCCATCATCAGCAAGCTATCTTCTTTAAAGCTTACTCTTTTTCTCATCTTTATCTTGATATGCATTTGTATTGCAGGAACTTTAGTCAATTACCAGTATGCTCTCGACGAGATCTTCTATTCTCCCTGGTTCTGGAGCATATTGGGAATTTTTTCCATCCACTTGATTTGCTGCGTGTTAAAATCTCTTTCCAGTCATAAAAAAATGTACGATAAAACCCTTTTTATTGTTCTTCATGCCAGTATTTTGATTATTTTTTCAGGAGCTTTTATAGGAAGGGTCTGGGGCAGTCATGGCATACTGTGGCTATATGAGGGAGAGAGCAAAAATTCTTTTCTGGATGAAAGAAAGATGAAAAACTATTTCCAGGAAAAGGATAAAAACCAGGATGGGCAATGGGACCACAAAGAGGTTGCGCTATGGGAAAAAGAAAAAGCAAATCTTTGGAAATATGATTTTGATAAAAATCGTAAAATTTCTTATAAAGAATGGTGTTCTGCTATGGATGAATTTCCTGCTGCCATTCGTAATCAACTGGAATCTCCCCTGAATTTTACTGTCTCGCTGGAAAAATTTGCAACAGAATACCATCCTAATCCCCCTAGATTGTTTGCAAAAGTTCGCAACACGCGTATCGAAGAAATATTTGAAGTAAAGCCCAATGCTCTATATTCTGTTCCTTTTACATCCTACCAGGTTCATATAAAACACTATGATGATAAAAAAGAATTTGTACCTGAAAAAATCCATGTGACCGTAAGTAAAGGAACAGAGCAAGAAAGCCATGACTTACCATTGCTCTATCTTAGTAGCCAGGCACAAGAGGCAGAGCGGTTATTTTTAGAAAATATATCTTTGATTTACTATTTAGAAAGAGAGGCCTCTGTAAAATCCTGGAAGAGCCTTGTCCGGGTTTTAGAAGATGGTAAAAGCATAAAGCAGGAAACGATTCTGGTAAATCATCCTTTATCCCATAAAGGCCTTGAAATTTTTCAGGCAAGCTATTTTACAGACGCTAAAAAGCAAACCAAAAGCGGCTTGCATGTTGTATATGATCCTGGAATATTTTGGGTCTATCTTGGCTTTAGCATTCTTTCCCTAAGCTTACTTCTTCAATTTTTTCGCAGAATACGCTAAATTTTTGTTATATCTGTTAAGCCCAAACCTGCGCCTCTAACACGGATAAACCGTAATCAAAAAGAAAAAAATTTACCGCAGAGGCGCAGAGGTCGCAGAGAAAGAGGGCGTTGCATATAAATCCTTGATTTTTCAAGGAAAATAATGCCAAAAGAATCAAAATATTTAGCAAATAAAGTTTTGTTACATCAAGATGAAAGTTGACAATGTATACAGAGAGAACCTAAACCTAAACGATTTTCGGAATTTCCTGCATATTACCTTTATCCGTTGAAGGTTTTTTTAAAAAATAGACTATATTTTTAGTATATTTTTTAGTATTCTTTCATAAAAAATGTACATTACAGTTTTTTTGCTTCTCTTTGTAGCTCTTTTAGTAATTCAAAGGCATCCAGGGGGCTCATGTTGTTTATATCCAGATGGGCCAGGGTATCTATTATATCTTCGCCTACCATAGTGAAGAGATTATCCTGGAGGGGCTTTTTTTTACTGGCTTTGCAGCAATGCTTTGTATAAGTCTGGAAGTCTATTTTATGCTTTTCCAGGTTGACCATAATTTCCTGGCCTCTTTTGAGGACATCTTTGGGTATTCCAGCAAGCCTTGCTACATGGATTCCATAGCTTTTGTCCGCACTTCCTTTGACTATTTTATATAGAAACGCAATTTCTTCTCCCCATTCCTGAACCGAAACATTGTAGTTGCTTACGTTAGGATAGACATCTGCAAGATCTGCCATTTCATGGTAATGTGTTGCAAAAAGTGTCTTGGATTTGATTTTTTGGATATACTCGATAATGGCCCAGGCAAGAGAAATGCCATCGAAGGTGCTTGTCCCTCTTCCTACTTCATCCAGGGCAATGAAGCTTTTTTCCGTAGCGTTGTTGAGTATATTCGCCGTTTCCACCATCTCTACCATAAACGTGCTTCGTCCTTTGGCGATTTCATCAGAAGCTCCTATTCGAGTAAAAATACGGTCTACGACTCCTATTCTGGCTTTGGTAGCGGGGATGAAAGAGCCTATCTGTGCCATCAAAAGCAAGAGTGCTGCCTGTCTGATATATGTGGATTTTCCAGCCATATTCGGGCCTGTGATAATGGCAATTTCATTGCCTGTCCCCATCCTCAGGTCATTAGGAACAAAGGAATCTTTTAGCGTAGCCTCTAAAACAGGATGCCTTCCCTCTAAGATTTCGATTTCTTTGTTATCCTGAATTTCAGGGCATATATAATTGCGCTCTCTGGCTACTTTAGCCAGACTGGAAAGAACATCCAGAATCGCTATAGCATGGGCTGTCTTACGGATCGATCCTACACTCTGTGCAACCTGAGAGCGGATTTCCAGAAACAATTCGTATTCCAAAGATTTTGCTTTTTCACTGGAAGATAAAACCTTTTCTTCATGTTCCTTGAGTTCCGCAGTGATATAGCGTTCTGCATTCTTCAAGGTTTGCTTGCGGATGTAGTCTGATGGTATTTTATGGCTATGAGTATTGGTGATTTCTATAAAATAGCCAAAAACTTTATTGTAGCCAACTTTGAGAGATGGAATACCAGAGCGAAGGATTTCTTGTTTTTCGAAATCCTGGAGCCATCCATCATCACAAACCTGAAGCCTTCGGAGTTCATCCAGATAGGGATTATAGCCATCTCGTATAATGTCGCCTTCCTTGAGGGTTGGTTTCGGATCAGGGTGTATCCCCGCTTCCAGCATGGCAGTCAGATCTTCCAGCAAATCTAAATCTTCTTTGATTCTATGAATCAAGGGAGTTTCTATTGTGTCCAGGAAAAGCTTGATGCCAGGCACAACCTGAAGGGAATTTTTGAGTCCGAGAAGATCTCGCGCATTGGCTCTCTGATAAGCAATTTTAGCGCATAGACGCTCTATATCCTGTATTTTTTTCATTTCTTTCTGGATATTCCAGAGGATTTCAGGTGAAAACACAAGGCTCTTGATGCCTTCCTGTCGTTCCTGAATTTTTTCCACCATGATCAAGGGCGCGCTAATCCATTCGTTCAAAAGCCTTGCACCCATAGGCGTGCAGGTCTGATCCAGAATAGAAAAGAGTGTACCTCTTTTGCTGCCCTCTCTCATGGATTTATGTATTTCCAGGCAATTTCTCGTAGCCCTGTCCAGAAACATTGTCTGCGAACAGTTGTATACTTCCAGACGATCCATATTCTGTACATCGCTTTTTTGGGTTTCCTGAACATAGCGAAGCAATGAGCCTGCTGCACCAATGGCATACTTCATGTTTTCGCATCCATAGCCTTCCAGCGTTTTGATACGAAAATGGTCTAGCAATGTCTGAACCGAACTTTCTGGCTCAAAGAACCAGGAAGGCCGACATGTGAGAGGGATATTGTAAAGCCGAACGAGCTTTTCCAGACTTATGTTTCCTTCTGCGCAGGCAATCATATTGTCTCTGTCTGTCTCTGGAATCAGGCATTCTGCTGGAGAAATCCTGCTGATTTCATCCGCAAGCAGATTAGGCAGTATCTCGTGAAGCAAGAACTGCCCTGTAGATATGTCACACCATGCTATCCCTGCTTTCTTTTTATCCACACAGATTGCCATAAGATAGTTGTTACTCTTTTCGGAAAGAACCTCTTCCTCTGTAAGAGTTCCAGGCGTGATAATCCTGATAACATCTCTGTCTACAATTCCCTGCGCTTCAGAAGCATCCTGAAGCTGCTCACAGATTGCGACTTTGTATTCTTTTTCCAGCATCTTGGGAAGATACGTATCTATTGCCTTGGCAGGAATGCCAGCCATAGGCACAGGATTCGTCCCTTTGTTGCGGGAAGTCAGAACAATCCCTAAAACCTGAGAGGCTATCAGGGCATCATCATAAAACATTTCATAGAAATCGCCCATACGAAAGAAAAGAATGGCTTCTTTATATTTTTGCTTGATTCTCTGGTATTGTTGCATTGCAGGACTATCAGACATAGAAATCCCTCGATATTTATAAAAAATAAATGGCAAATTTTAAAAAACAATGTTGTACTGACCTTAGAAAATGCTAGAATCATGAAAAATTATAGAAAAAGATTTATAGATTGCAAAAAACATTCTCTAAAAATAGAAAAATATTTTTTTAAAAAGGAAAGCTATGTCTCTTGCATCGGAAATTGTGGATAATCTATGCGGATTTTCGCTGGCTAAGTATTCTACATGGTTCTATTACAAACCTGACAACCTTTTGTTTGACGCTGGTGAAGGCATAAGTGTTACCATGCGCAATATGATTTTCGGAATCAATACAGTGCTTATTAGTCATGGTCATGCAGACCATATTTCAGGCCTGCCTGGGCTCTTGAGCTCTCGTGCTTCTTCTATGGGAGATACAGAAAAAGACATCAGTATCTATTATCCTAAGGCAGATAGGAACGTAGCAAAGCTATATCGCTATATCAAAGAAACCATAGGCAAAGTGCCCTATGAAATCCTCTGGAAAGAACTTGTACCAGAGGAAAGGCTGCCTTTGTCTGGGAATCGTTTTCTGGAACCTTTTGCATCAAGGCATATCGATAGCACTCTTAGCCTTGGATATAGAATATTGGAGGAAAGAAACCGCCTGAAGCCTTGTTACAGAGATATTCCTCAGAAAGAATTGATGAAGATCATCCAATCTCAGGGGAAAAAAGAGATCACGGAAATGTATGCCCACACGCTGCTATGCTTTTCAGGAGATTCTATGCCTTTGGAAAAAGAAATCGTACAAAATGCAGAGGTTCTGGTGCATGATGCCACTTTTTTAAAAGAAGAGGATCGGGAAGAAAATACTCATGCCACTGTAGAAGAAGTCATCAGGCTGGCAAAAGAAAGCAATGTAGCAGCTCTTTGTTTATTCCATCTTTCTGCCCGCTACAGATACCACGAAATCATCGAAGGTGTCCAGCAATATATTGCAAACTACGATCTGAAAATTCCTGTTTTCTTGCTGTATAGCTTCTATTCTCCCTTGTCCTTTAAAAAAATCCAATAAAACATAATCCTGGCTCTAAAAAAAAGGAGAGTTCTCCCGCAGACTGAAGCTGCACTATTGCATAGTACAGCTTAGCCTGCACAGGCTGCCTATGCTATAGAACATAATCCTGGCTCTAAGAAAAAGGAGAGTTCTCCCGCAGACTGAAGCTGCACTATTGCATAGTACAGCTTAGCCTGCACAGG
>CALKWO010000331.1 GCA_938003875.1 uncultured bacterium | reverse complement strand
ATGAAAAGAACCTTGCCAGCCGGCGCAAGATTTTTTGCTTCCTTTTTATTTTGACCGTCTCTTTCTTCTTTGCTTTCGCATTATTGTTTTTTTTTTATAAGCGTTAGCGAAAAAAACAATAACAACAAATCCCCCTCTTTCTTCTTTTGCAATAGAGTTTTTCTTAATTCAAAAAAAAACTTCCTTATTGTTATTATCTTTAAGGATATATCTATAGGATATAGGGCGCGTAAGTCTTGCTATTAAATAACTTATGACGATTTTTTTTTATTGCGACATGAAATCAATTTTATTGCGACATGAAATCAATTTTATTGCGACATGAAATAATTTTATTGCGACATGAAATCGGGTTGCCTTCTATAGGGAATTTTGGTATAGTAACAAAAAACTTGCCATATTTTTTGGTCTATATCATGTGGCAATAGCATTTTGGTATAGGAGAAAATCATGCACTATCAAGAACTTTATGCTAAAGAAAATAACTCTGTTCAATTGCCTCTCTTTTATTTCGGTAAGGGAAAAAGACCAGAAAAAACGATTACTGAATGGAAAGACAGGGAAAAAGAATATAAACTAAAATGTGTTTGTGAGTATGGAGTCCCAGGGAGCTTTGAACAGGATGTATACACCGCTACAATGAGAATCTGGATTAAACAAGGGATGCAAGAAAGTGTTATCTTTAATTATAGTGATATTGCAAGAGAACTTCATTTAAACCCTCCTAGAGCTTTCGTCGTGCAGATACGAGAAGCCATGAAAAGGCTTAGCATGGCTAGATATGAATTTTCCAAATGTTTTCTGATGAAAAAAGCAGATAGAGCAGAATCTTTTGATGCGTATTTTTCCCTATATGATAGCGCAAGTCTTTTTGCTTTTGATCCTAAGTTTAAAAATTTTAATAATAAACGCAAAAGCAAAAATACTATCATTTTTCCCCCAGAGCTAAAAAAAAATTTGGAAAACCAATACTACCAGCTATTGGAAATGTCGTGGTATAGGGCGTTACCAGAAGGCCTTTCTCGGAGGCTGTATGAATATTTGGAAAAAAGACGCTATCACAATATACAAGGAGAATTTATCATTTCTGAAGAAATACTTTGCCGCTGGCTTCCTGTGCTGGATAAAAATAGCACACAAAGACGTAGAACCTTAGTCAGCATAGCCCAACCTCTAATAGAAAAAGGCTATCTAAAGAGCTACAAATTCGATCCGATAAGAGGGCAATGTATTTTTACATACGCAGGCCAGTACGCCTTACCCATAGAAATAAAGCCAGAGATACTGGAAACAATAGAAAAGGCCAAAGCCAGAGAAGAGGAAAAATCGAAGAAAATGCTGGAAAAAGTCCTGCCAGCACCACCAGAAAAAATGCCAGACCAGAGCGTAAAGCCACAGGATCAAGAAAAATACCTGGAAGCCTTGAACTGGCTGGATACCATACCGCATTTCCACAAAGCCAGGAAAAAAGAAATAGCCTCCCTACCGTTTGAGCATGTAGCAAAGCATTACCCAGGAATAAAAGCAGCCTACGAAAAGCAGCTAAAAGAAGGCAATGCACCCAAAGTAGGTTGGGTATATAAAGCATTCATGGATGGTTGGAGCTTTTCCCAGGGAGTAGCCAGAAAACCAGAAACCCCAAGAGAAAAGGTGGATAGGCTGATAGATGAAGCCTGGAACGGACTTAGCCAGGAAGAGCAAGAGCAATATAAGCAAGAATACTTTGTGTGGATAAAGCCAAGTGATTTCGACGGATCATTAAAGGAGAACAAAGCGATATTCCGCTATCAATTCTTAAAGCCTGAATTGGAGAAAAAAGGACTGATTCCTGAGATTAATTTAAGGTAAACATATCTTGAAAAGGCCTGCCTGCTAGCAGGCTTTCCCCCCAAGCCAGTCAGCCAGGCTTCCCCTGCACAGCTTGCATTCTCACAAAAAACAGGTATAATTATTGAGTAGAAATTATACTCATACAAGAAAGGAGTATTATTATGATAAGTAAGGCTAGGATAAACGCGAATATTGACAGAAATGTCTATCAAGAATTCCAGAGGATTCTTAATACCAAAAAAAAGACAGTAACAGAATTTCTTGAGGATTGTATCACTCATTATATTAGGGAAGAGATGTACGCCAAGGATAAGGAAGCCTTTGATGAATTAGCCAAAGAGCGAGCTACCAAAGAATTTTTTACCATAGAAAAGGAGTGCGTCAATGACGGATTATAATAGAGGGGATTTAGTCTGGGCTAACCTGGAGCCAGTACGACGTGGAGAACAGGGGAGAACTCGTCCTTGTGTTGTAGTAAGCTACGATGCTATGAATCACTCCAAGCATCCCTGCATTGTTATATGCCCTGTAACAGGCAAAGAGAATGTGCATAAAGAGTATCCTACCCATGTAATCTTGCTAGCCAAGTATGTTTCTATTTTTGATAAAGACAGTGTAGTCATGGCAGAGCAGGTAAGGGCTATAGCGAAAGAGAGGATAGACATCAATAGGAAAGCAATATCGTTATCTGCTGACATAATGGAGAAGGTAGACAGGGCATTAAGAAAAGTTCTGGATTTATAAAATTGAGAATGATGAGCGAGATATGAAAAAGAAAACTATTCCAAAATTTGCCTCAGAAGATAAGGAGAGGGAGTTTTGGGCAGACCATGAAGCAATAGAGTTTATAGACTTTTCTCAGGCCAAGCCTGCCCTTTTCCCGAATTTAAAGAGATATGCCATAGTCGCTGAAACTGCCAATCAAAGCCAGGGTTGCTCTGGAGGTGGTCAGCAAGGATGTGCAGGGGCGATATAGCTGCACTGCGTAAGATCAAAAAAATCTTGCATTTCTTTAAATTTGGTATATACTTGTATATACTAAATTTTTATAAGGAGTGAATTGTATGAACGGATTAAAAATTCAAAAATGGGGCAATAGCCAGGGAATTAGATTATCAAAAGAGCTACTAAAAAGAAGCGGCTTAAGAATAGGGGACAATTTAGAATGTAATATCGAAAAGGGCGAAATCGTTTTGAAACCAACGAAAGGTATGCGTCATAGTAAATACGATTTATCACAACTGCTTTCTTCTATACCAAAAAATTTCCATAATCCAGAATATGATTTCGGGGAATCTGTAGGAGAGGAGTTTTAATGTATATACCAGAACAAGGAGATTTGGTCATTCTTTCTTTTAGTCCACAATCAGGACAAGAGCAAAAAGGTAGAAGACCTGGTTTAGTTATAAGCAAAAAAGCATTTAATCAAATCACTAGATTAGCTTTTATTTGCCCTATCACTACTACCAAAAGAGACTATTCTTTTCATTTAGAATTACCATCCGATTTGAAGTGTAGTGGTAGTGTAATGATTGATCAAGCCAGATCATTAGATTATATCGCTCGTAAGATAGAATTTTGTGATACAGTTCCTGATACTTTTCTTCATGAAGTTTTGGCGCGTTTCGATCCTATTTTTTTCTAAATTTTTTCCCTCTGGCTGAAACTGTTGAGCGAGAAAGTAGCAAAGTTTAGCCAGCCTTCCCCCCCAAGCTAGTCCCAAGCCAGTCAGCCAGTCTTGGCCTGGCCTTCCCTGCATAGCTTTGCTTGGCTTCTTTCCCCACCCAAAACCAGGCAGCCAGGTTGCCAGGTTGCCTGGTTGCAAAGCTAAAAAGCAAGGCTGGCAAATCCCCAGGCTTGCAGCCTTCCTTGCCAGGCTTGCAGCCTTCCTTGCGCGAACATAAGGAAAGGCATGTCTGCCAAAAAATCTTGCGAGGTGGGAGATTGGTTTTTTAGGGGTACTGGGTTTGGGGGCACTTAATTATAGAGACTCACGAAAAAGAAGGAAGCTCCGCCGGCATCGTTTTCATAGGCAAAACCACACAGAAAGCGAGTATTGAAAACATCAAGGTACAGACGTGTATTGCAATAGAAACATGGCTGGTTTTGCCGTACATGAAAACGATAAGCCGACTAACGACTCGGAGCAAAAAATCTTTAAAGGGGGGCCTGGGGGGAATTTCCCCCCAGATAGAAGCCAAAGAGCAAAAGAGAAGCCAGGCAACCAAAGCCAGCCATGCCTACAGCCTGGCAAGAAGAGCAAACCAGCCAGACCTAAAGCCCCCGCCAAGCTTGTCAGGCAAGGCTTTGGATAGCAAGGCTGGCATGACTGGCTGATAGGCTGGATAGCAGGACTGGCTTGGCGGGGAGGGGAAGAGCAAGGCTGGCTGAATAGCAAGAGGCTGGCAGAACTAGCTTGACTGGCAGGGCTGGCTTGGGAATATCTAGCAATAAAAAAGAAAGCTACAACAATACAACAACTCTTGGTATAACAATACAACAATATAACAACTCTTAGTACAACAATATAACAATATAACAAAGCGATATAACCAAAAAGAGTCAAGCCATAGAAGAAGCCTGGCATACAAAGCAGCCATGCAAGCCATGCAAGGAGAAGAGCAAAAGCCTAGCTGGATGGAGGGAGGGAGGAAAGAGCAGGGCTGGCTGAGCCTTGCTCTTTAGCAAGGCTTGCAGGACTGGCTGAAGAGCAGGATCAATATACAACAATACAACAACTCTTAGTATAACAATACAACAAAATAACAACTCTTAGTATAACAATACAACAAAATAACAACTCTTAGTATAACAATACAACAAAAAAAATTGTTATATTGTTATTGAAAATATAACAAAGATTTGTTATACTATATAACAATATAACAATACAACAAAGTAGTATAACAAAAAGGAGGCAAGTCATGGAAGAAATAGAAACGATGAGAAAAACGATTATAGAAGCTGTGAATAAGAATGAAGTATCTAAGAGAGACTTGGGAAACATTGTCACAATCAACAAAATCGTAGAAGGTATAGCGGTTAAAGATGATGCTATCAGACTAGCGTATTCCAGGCTAGATGAGGCTAGAGAAAAGCTAATAAATAAGAATCCTGGAAAGGTAAAAGCAGGGCAATCTACAAAAGTTAAACAATACAACAAAGTTGAACAAACAAGAAAAGAGAAAGAAAAAAATCAAGAACAGAAAGATAAAAAGATAGAAATCGGAAATGAATCTGAAAAACAATCTATTATAAATATTTCCGAGAAGAGTATAACAATACAACAAAATAAAGTTAAACAAACAAAGATTAAAAAAGATGAGGAAAGAATCATGAACGAAATCCAAGAGATGAAAAGCACAATGAATGAGCTACGTGATGAAATTGAATCTTTGAAAGGCATTATTGCCAATATGCAAAAGGGCAAGATAAAGAATCCTTCTAAGGGAATCATAAGAGAAGAAAATACCATAGAAAATCTTATGGGATTCAGCATAAGAATAGAAAATACCTGGACACAAGGAAATCGTTATGAAAAATACTATGCAGTGAAAAGAATAGAGGGGAAGCTCCATCGGATATATATTGGCGATGATGCAGGAAAAGCTGAGGAAAAAATCAAATCATACTGTGAGAAAAAAGGGATAGCTATCTCGATGGCTTGAGTTTATAAATTTGAGCATACAAAGATAACAAAAAGGCAATGGCTCTATTTTGTTATCTTTAATAGAAAATTTTTATTGATTTAAAATGAATTATAATGTATTATATTAAATCTTATACAGTCTAAAATAAAAAATTAACTTTAAGGAGATAGGCAATGAAAAGAGAGGAGATAATCAATGGAAAGAGAAATTTTAACTATAAAACAAGCTGCTGATTTTCTTCAAATACATGAAAGAACCGTTTATAATTTGGCAAAGAAAAAAAATATTCCATCCTTTAAGATAGGCAGTGACTGGCGATTTTTGAAGAAAGATATTGAAAATTGGATTGAACAGAAGAAGAAAGAAATAGCAGGCGAATTAAAAACAAATAAGATACAAGAGGCTGTTATCTAGGCGAATTAGTATTATATAATCATGATAAAAGATAAAATATAGTAACTAATTTTTAAAAATAGGAATAAATAATAACAAACCAAGCCTCGGTTCGTGGCCGAGGCTTGGTTTATATAATCTTCTCCCTAGTTTCGTACTCTAGGGATATGTAATAGATGTATTTAACGCATTAAATATAACATATTTAATGCTATATTGCAAGGAAATTTTTGTATGAGTATCATAAATTTAGAGGAAGATACATGGATAAGCAATGATTTAAGAAAATCAGGTTTACGCCAAAATATCGTTGATAAGATGGGAATTAGGCCTGTCAAGAATAGTCGTGATCTTCAAGAAATACTAGGTTTTTCGTCTATGGATGGTCAATCACTTTTACAGGCAATAAATGCCTATGTCATACCATATAATCACATACTAGAAAAGTTTGCCAGGATAAAACTTTCCAACGAATATAACAAAGCAAAATACTTAAGCCCTATAGCGAATCATTGCCAATCAACACAACATCTCTATTTTCTTGAACAAGAATTAATAAAACTAGGCAATGCCTCCATTCCATTAATTATCGTAGAAGGAGAAAAAAAAGCTGCTAAGGTAACACAAGAGCTTTCGTTAAAAGATTATGCCGTTGTCGGAATTGCTGGAGTGGAGATGTTTAGATGTCCAGAATGGGCAAATGTAGTACTTTCTTGCCGTAACGTATATATTTGCTTTGATAGCGATTATCACCATAAACCCGCCGTACAGCAAGCACTCATCAAACTCTTTCTTTTCCTCAGAAAGAGAAAAGCAAATCCATTTATTATAGACTTTCCAGAAACTAGCAAAGGTATAGATGACTATCTTGTTGCAGTGGAAGAAGAAGGGAAGAATCCACAAGCCGAGATGATCAATTTAATCCAGCAGGCAGGAATAAAAAATCTTTGGAATAATAATGTTAATCATATAAAGCTTGCAGAAATACTTGCTGAATCCTATTATTCAATAGATATTGATAGCCGATCCCTATTCGAAGAATACCATTTAAAAGAAGCATACCAAATTAACTGGACTACGTTTAAAGCTGCGCTAAAAAGAGCATACAAAGAAAAAACAAATAGAGAAATCGGCGAAAAAGAAAAAAAGCCAGTGATTAAAGTAGAAGGGGGCATGTTACCAGAAGCAATCAAAAAAATGGAAGCCATACTGATAGAGAATGGAATTTATCAAAGATGTGGGCAACTTGTCCGTATTTCTAAAGAATTCAAGCCATTTAAAACAATCAAAAGAGGCGTAGATACTTGGATCATACAGGAAGTTGATCCATCATATATAGTAAAAATTCTAACGGAAAAAGCCATTTGGCTAAAACAAAGCCATGATGCTGGATGGGAAAGGACGGATTGCCCTCGTACTTACGCTGAAATTTATGTAGGAGCAAAGGATTGGAAATTGCCAATACTAAATGGAATTATATCTAGTCCAACACTTAGAGAAGACGGAACAATTTTAAATATTCCTGGGTATGATAAAGAAACTGGTTTATTTTTCTGCGGAACAGGTAAAGAAGTAAATATTCCAGAAATTCCCACAACGCAAGAAGTAGCAAAGGCTAAAGATAAATTACTTTTAATTATCAAAGATTTTCCATTTGTAGATGAGGCAGATCGGGCAGTAGCCCTTGCATTTATTCTTACAGCCATTTTCAGAAAATCAATCCGTACTGCTCCTATTTGTGGCTTCTCTGCTCCAAAAATGGGGAGTGGTAAAAGTTTACTTGCAGATATAGTGTCTTTGATAGCAACTGGAAGCAACGCCAGTATGATAACACAATCCAGAAGTGATGAAGAAGACAAAAAGAAATATCTCGCTTTGCTTATGGCAGGGGATCAGGTCATTTGCATAGATAATGCAGAATATCCGATTAAAGGCGAAGCATTATGTACGATATTGACACAAGAATATTGGAAAGAAAGGCTTCTAGGCTTCAACCAAATGATAGAAGTTTCAACAGCTTCTACTTTTTTGGCTACAGGAAATAATCTTTCTTTTCAGGGTGACATGACAACAAGGGCTTTGTTGTGTGAACTTGATCCACAATGTGAACGTCCAGAAGAAAGAGACTTTGATATTGACTTGCGCGTGTATGTGCCTGCTCACCGCTTTGAGCTTATTGAGGCAGCATTGACAATTTTAAGAGCATTCCATCTTGCAGGAAAACCCTGCACAGTTAAGCCATTTGGAAGATTCGAAGAATGGAATTCATGGATTCGAGCCTCAATAGTATGGTTGGGACTCGAAGACCCTTGTAAAACTCGCCAAAAGATCGAAGAAAGCGACAGTATCAGAAATGACTTGAAGGCATTGCTAACAGCATGGAGTGATACAACTTTAGAGCCTATAACCATCAAAAAATTAATTTCTCTTTCAGAAGAGCAAGAAAAACTAAAAGATATACTTAGTGATTTAGCTGGAGGAAAAGAAGGAATTAATAGTAAGAAGCTATCCAACTTTCTTCGGAAAGTTAAAAACCGATGGGAAGATGGTAAGTGTATTATTGAGGCAGGAAAAACTAGAGAAAAAACAGGACTTTGGCGAGTCAATATTAACTTATCTTATTCTGATTCTTTACTTTCTAAAAAAGAATAAGATATAAAAAATAATATGCAGGATTGCAGGATTATGCAGGATTGAATTCTAACCCAGATTCAACGGAGTAAAATTTTAAAGGGAAAAAAATCTAAATATTAAATATTTAGACTAAGAGTAGCAAATTACTCCTGCAAATACCTGCAATCCTGCATCCTCTATCCTAAAGGATAAACATATTGATATATATAGGCTTAGAAAATTTATTACAAAAGGAACATAATGGAAGAACAAGAAAATAATAAACCGCATGATATTCACGATAGAGGATATAAAATGCTTCTGTCGTTTACAAAAATTTTCCAGCAATTGATAGAAGGCTACGTAGAAGCAGATTGGAAAGCTAGGCTGGACTATACAAAAAGCCAACGCATTGACAAAAGTTTTATCATAAAGGGACTGGAGAAGCAAGAAACCGATATGCTTTATAGGGTGCCATTATTAGGAAATCCAGATAAAGAAGTATTTCTCTACGTATTAATAGAACAGCAATCTACAGTTGACTATTCTTTTGCTTTTAGGTTACTATTTTATATGGCTGACATCTGGACAGATTTTTATAAAAATATGGATGAAAATCTACGTAGACAGAAAGGATTTCGTTGGCCGCCAATATTTCCTATAGTGCTTTATAATGGATCTAGGAATTGGACAGCAAAGACATCGCTGATAGAATTGGTAGAGCAAGGGGAAGTATTTAGAGAATTTATCCCAAATTTTAGCTACCATCTTGTAGATGTTTCCCATTATGATGAGCAAAAGCTTAAAAATCTGGGGAATAGCCTGGCAGGAGTTTTTTTGTTAGAGCAAGAAAAAAATACAGAAGAAGAGTTGGAGACAACTTTAAAAGAAGCTTTAGAAATATTGAATAAAGAACCAGATGAACTACTTTGGAAATCAATTATAAAATGGGTAGTACTAAAGCTAAAACGAGAGTTTCCTGAAAAAGCTAGTGAAGTATTGGAAAATTTGGATTTAGAGCGTAATACAAGGAAGGAGATAAAGAGTATGCTAGAAACAATGCCTAAAAAATTATTTACTTTGGGTGAGCAGACAGGTAGAAAGCTAGGCAGGCAGGAAGGCAGACAGGAAGGAATAAAAGAAAGCATTATTGAGGTTTTGAAAGAAAAATTTCAAGAAGTGCCAGAGGATATTATCACAAGCCTTGGCTGCATTATTCAAAAGCAAGATTTAGCTTTCTTATTAAGAAAAGCTGCAAGCAGTAACAATTTACAAGAATTTCAATTATTTTTGACTAAAAAATAATTTTTTTAAAGAAAGAGAGACAATCTAGCCTTGTGCAAGGCAGCTCATCTCCCAGGGCAGCCTTGCAGCTTCTCCCTGCCAGCCTTGCC
>CALKWO010000330.1 GCA_938003875.1 uncultured bacterium | reverse complement strand
GATGAGGATTGCAAAAAGATTCAGTAACTAATTTTCCTTGAGCATCCAGTGTCTGCTGAGCATTACCCGCTATTTTTTCAGAGATTTCTATTATTTTGCCATTAGCAATTCCAATATCTACCCGATTTTCTCTATTTCTTAATCGAGCATTATGAATGAGAATATCCAATGTTTAACTCCTTTTTTCTTTTCCAAAGCCAAAGTATCGATATAAAATCAAAAAAAATAAAACACAAAAACCCGTGGAAAAAAGTACATCGGATGCGTAATGAGCACCAATCACCATTCGAGAAAGTCCAACAGTAAAGCCCCATACTATGGAAAGAAGAATCAGAAAAAAACGAACCAGCGAATTTTTATTCAGACAAAGTAAAAATAAGGGCAGGAGTATCCAGGCAAACAAGGTATGACCAGAAGGAAAAGACTCTCCACCTCCTTGCTGGGGTATATACCAGGGAGAAAAATTGCTATAATCCTTAGCAAGATCACGAAAGCGTATTCGCCCCCAGATATTTTTCAAAGTTTGCACTACGATAAAACCTGTAAGAGTTAAGTATATTGTGATGCTAGAGAAAAGTTTATGGCGAAATGCAAAATCACGGCAATGATAATGCAGTAAAACCATAACTAGAAGAAGAAATAAAGCAGGACTAATCCAAAAAACGCTTCCTATATCCGCTAAAAAATATAGATTTGTAGCTTGCAAAGAATGATGAAGCATTAATATAACAAGATATATCATAGCAAAAAAAGCAAGTATAAAATTGCCTGCGTATGCCAGCACTCTGAGTACCACATTTTTTATATCCATAGCAGCGTTCATTAAAACCAAAGCCCAGAGAGCTAGCAAAAGGCCTGGAATTTCGCCATATTTTTCGATGTATTGAACAAAAGCTATATTGGGATTGTGTAAGCTCCTGGAAATATCAAGATCGTATTTCCCAAAAAGAATTCCTAAAAGAATCCATATTCCCAAAAGACAGAAAAATAGTATGTTGAAAGTTTTTTTTTGCATAAGTTTATCTTATAAAAAAATTTACGACTTGTGTTAGATAAACACAAGTCGTATGCTATGTCAGAAAAATCTCTATTTTATTTAGATTTACGTCCTGTACCAGAATCTGGCATGTCCTGGTCTTCCGCAGGCATTGCCAGCACCACTTGCTCGCTGGGCTGAGGAACTATTACTAAAACTTTGCAATTGGGGCAACGAACTTTTTGACCTGACATGTAATCAGGCAGAGAATACGTTCTTCCTCCGCAGGAACACATAAAATGCACAGTCATAGGCAACTCCTTTAATAAAGACAAGAGTATTATAGTATTTTTTTTATTTAAGTCAATGCTAAAATCCTCAGAGCAAGAGTCCCCTTCACACCGTTGGGGAAAAACACCTGGCAAGACGTAAGATTCTATTTTTCTACAATATCAACATGGATTTCTTCTAAGGTATCTGCTTTCTTTTCTACAGGAACATTCCATGTCGTTTTGGTAAACCACTGTCCCTCAGAGTCCATTTCAAAAGGGCTTGATGCTGGATCGAGGTCTTTTTCTTCTATCATTCCCGACCAGCGTGCATGGCAATTTTCCAAAAATTTACCATCTTCTTTGGTAAGAGGAACGTTGAGTAACGGATAGCCTTTCCATTTGACAAGGCCAGGAGAATCCATTTGATAGGACAGAACGTTGTATAGAGCGAAAACTTTGGCCTTAGGCTCTACCTTAGAGCCAGACACTACGCTCCATGGGCCTTGATAGCGAATCTGGAGTTTTGCCTGAGGATAGATGATGTTGTAGTCTGGATTAGGCGAAACTTTGTATTCTGGCAAATACCTAGAAGCCAGAGTTCCAAAGTATTTTGCAGGCCATGCGCTTTGGTGATCCACATAAACAAAAAGTTCATAGTATATAGACGAGCCTGCGCCTAAATGCACTATAACAGGAATCTTTGTCCATACGCCTACTACTTTAGGAACACTCCAGACAACAGATACCCCATCCCCTAAAACAAGCTTTTTGTTGCCTTCCACTTCCTGAGAAATCCATTCGATTTCGATATTTTTCGCCTCAGGAGCAGGATTGCCTCCGATTTTCGCTGTGATGGTAAACTTATCTTCAGGAAGCGTTATGGGAAACTGGTCTTTATTGATGGGATTGAATTCCTTTTTGGCTATATCAAACTCTATACCATAGACTTCTGTCGTAAAACTTCCATAGGCTCTGGGATTGTTTTTCGAAAATTTTGCATGGATTTTACAACTGCCATTTCTGGGAGATTCCATGGCATTTTTATTCGACACCATGACTTCAGACTGTCCGATCCATTCAGCTTCTGCCAAAAGGTCATTTTCCGAATAAAACTGCAGCTCATAGAAAGGTTTGGGCAGTTTTATTTCTTTTGTGCTTTCTCCGCATGTAAGAACCAGAGAAACGCTGAGTTTTTTGCTTCCCATAGCAAAAGGTGTATTTTCTTTTCCTATAAAACGAACAGGGGCTTCTGAATGGCGAAATCTGGATTGTTGATCTACAATGGGTAGCAAGTTTTCCTTCATGATAAAAGCCGTTTCTGGCTGGAAGATGAGCTTCTGTATGTTCCAGCATCGGAGCTTTGCAACCACGGTTCTTTCCTTCTGGGTCGCTATTATTTCGCCCTCAGCATTCAGCATCATTTCTTGCCACTGCGTCTCGATTTTTATATTGGCAATACCAGAAAAATCTATTCTGTTTTCTGGCATACTCCCAGGAACAATCGTGCCTGAAAGGGGAATTTTTCTGCCCTTGTTGGTAGTACCTAAAAGGCTTAAATTGCTATAGCATAATGTGATAGGCTGTCCTTTTTCATCCTGATGAGTTCTAGAAGAAAAATGGATAGGCAGGGCATTCACAAAATCTTTGATAGAACTTCGAAAAGAGAAATCCTGCGCTTCATTGCTTGCTCCTATATAAGGATAGACAACTTGCACGGTGTGGATAGATTCCCCAACTGTCAGCTCATAAGCTGATGGAGGTTGATGTGTAGGGATGCCAGGCAATTGAGGGAAAATTATTTCAATTTTTCTTAAAGGAAGAAGAATTTTAATATCTTGAAAATTTTTATATGATTTCTCGTAATATGCCTGATGCTGAGATGCTATGTCCTCCAGAATCATGTTGTAAGAATTGCTTCCTGCTGCCATGACAAAAGAAGGGTACACCTGATTTTCTCTTACACTTTCTTCTTCAAAGTCATCCATGCTTTTGAGCATAGTGTTCATTGCGGCACCAAGATCCAAACGCCTGCTTTGTTTTTCCTTGTATTTTTGTAAAATTTCACTTGCCTCTCGGATCTTTGTTCCTTCTCGATAGTTGTCCCAAAAATTCATGGTGATGTTGAGCAAAACCTTTTCTTCTGTCTGCTTCATGATTTTTAGCAGCGTGCTTTGTAGATCTTTCACAACAGGCTCAAAACGCTTAAGCTCAGCATCCCATTCTTTTTGAATCTTTTCCATTTCTTTCACAATGGTTTGCATTTGCTTGTAAGTTTCAGGAAGAAGATCAGGGTATTTTTTCATCATTTCTCTAAGTTTTTCTTGTTCTGCTGAAAAAAGCTTTCCTTCTTCTACCATTTGTTTAAAGCTTTGATCCAGGGACTGAAAAGATTTATCTGCAAATTTCCAGAAATCATCATAACGCGCCATAAGGGAATTTACTTTGCTTGTGATGATATCATAGTATTGCTTTTCTTTTTCAATCAATCTTTCGATTATGCCAAAAGTAACCTGCGGATCGTATTCTTTTGTGTTCATTACTTTTGCAACCAGTTTATTCGTGAGGGCACTAACACCTTTTTTCATGGCATAGGTAACACCACCAATCTGGTTTTCCTGGGATTTTTGGAGCATATCCTGCAAATATTTTTCTTCCCATCCTGGCTCATCCATGGTTGCTGTGTATTTTTCTTTCAAGTTATAGGCATCATAAAAGCATTGCATGATTTCTAGAATTTCATCTACAGGAGCCTTATCCAGCTTGGCTTTATATTCTTTATACTTTCCTGCCAGTGCTTTTGCTTTAGGGCTTCCTTCACTTTCCAGTGCATCCACCATCTTTTCTAGTATCTCTCCACCCTTTTCCTGGATTTTTTCTTTATACTTTTCTTCTATTTTTTCAATGGCTTTATCACTCAAGTTTTTCCAGTTTCCACTTTTGATGGCATCTACACACTCGTTTATTTCATTCAGACTATCAAAAACGCCATTGATACTTTCCACTACCGTTTTTAAAACTGCGGATTTGATTTTCACTAAAGCCCAGACAGCATTTCCCATAATGGTACATGCTTCAATATTGGCTTCCATGACTTGCTGATCCGCGGAGTAGTGGATTTGCATATTTTTTGCGCCCGCAATGATGTTAGAGCGATAGTTACTAACGTAAGAGGCAATGCGAAGCTCGTCTTTTGCTAAATTCAATCGCAATTCAAAATTTTTAAATTCCAGGGATATTGCTTCTATCTCTCTATTAAAATTCTCCATAGATTGTCTGAGATTTTCTAAAGCTCTTTGGGGATCTTGAGCGTAGAGTGCCAGGCTTGCCAGAAAGAGCAAGAAAAAAACAAGGCACTTCTTTGTATCTATATTTTTTCCCATCATAATTTCCTTTGTTAAATATTTTTTCCTATTGTTTTCTTTGTGACTCGCTTTCTTTCTGTGCTACCTTTTCATAGATGCCCATGCTGCGTACTTCTTCTCTGTTGATTTTTCCAGAAGCCAGGGAAATTCTTCTTTCCAACTCTTCGATAGAAGTGCAGTTTTCTAGTTCTTTGAGCCTATTTTGTTTTTCTGTTTTTTGTACAAGTTGTCTTTGTGCTTTGTGTTCGATTTCTCGGAGTTCAACCTGCAAATCCTCTTGTCTATCTTTTTCCTGAGGCTCTTTGGTTGTATATATCTGGATTTGTTTTTTTGCCTCGTCTATTTTACCTTGCGCTATATAGACTTGAGCCAGTCGGTAGGAAAGGTCATTAGAAAAAGACGGATTTCGTCTTTCGATTTCTTCAAAGGCATTTTGGGCTTTTTCCCAAACCATGAGCTTTTGATATAACACAGCCAGATCCCATCGGGTATCCAGGTTATCGGGCGATAGCAAAAGGGCAGCCTCATAGCAATCCGCTTCTTTCTGGTGGTTTTTCATGGCTTTGTAACAAAGTCCAAGATAGAAGTCCAGGCTGGAAGAGGCTTGGACGGCCTTTGCCTTTTCAAAAAATGCTATGGCTTCCTGGGGCTTTTTCATTTCCAAAGAGGCTTTTCCTGCATAGAAAAGGGCAAGCAAAGAGTTTGGTGTATTTTCTATCATCTTTTCGCAATACAAAAGAGACTTTGCATGATCGCCCAGATGATAGCTTGTCAGGGCAATTCCCTGCCAGACTTCGGGTTCATTTTTAGCCAGGGCTTCGGCCTTGAGATATTCTTCTCTGGCTTCGATAAGTCGTTTTACCTGGATATAAGCTTCTGCTGTCCTAAGGTGTTTGGCAACTTTCGGATTTTTCTTCCCTGTCTCACCGCTCTGGGAGGAAGAAGACCTATCGGAAACACTGCATCCTGAGAATAGCAGTATGATGATCAATAAAAATATTCCTGATTTCATTTTTTCCTCCATTATTTTACCAATCCTACTCTTTTCGGGGTTGTCACTGCTTTTCCATTGAGACTGCCGCTTTTGATCCAGATTTCGCCCTGGATAGTAGAAATGCCAAACATAGGATCTCCATGAATAGAAAGCAAACTATAGGGAGCATCCTTCTGGAAAATCAATGTTGTGTTTTGATTTCTTATCGTCCATTCTTCTCTAAGCGAAACAACAAAGGCTCGCCTATCCCATCGAATCGAAGCTTTGATATGGTTCTGTGTTTCATCCGCTCGCATGTCTTTAACAAAAATCTGGAACTGGATGCTTTCCAAAATATGGAAATCATCTCGCAAGGCTCTTGTCATGGTTGCCAGGCTATGACGGTTTCCAGAATTGTCTACGGACTGAAACGCCCCAGCGAGATTCAGAAGAAAGCCAGAAGTGTCTTTTCTTTCATAGCAGCGAATCAGGTCTCTAAGAACGCTATTATGCTCTGGATTCTTGCTGACAATGCTTTTCTCCTTATCATGCGACAAAGACGGGGTGCAGGATAGGCAGAATACAAGGCAAAGAAGCAAAATGAGAATTTTCATAGGTATTCCTTTCTATTGAATTTCGATTTTGATACTCGCTGGGCTGCTATCGGGTTTAAAGTCCAGAATTCTTATGGGACGGGCAAGAGTTGCACTCGTGCCTGCATAAGGATCGGAAAGCTTGGTAAAAGTCTTGCCTATATCGGATGGAGTAATGGTTTGCCAGACTGTATCTCTTCCATTCGATGCGGAAAGCGAGCCTTCTCCCGCTTCGCTGGAATCCACGAAGCCAAGATGTCCTTGCGGAATATCATTGTAGGAATCATAGTTGCTGACAGCCTTGGTGCTGAAATTCACCTTTTGTCCATATCGGAAATCAGGGGATGTCATAGTAACGACAGCACCGCCTCCCCCGCCCCCTGCCCCAACAATCCCTCTATAAACAGGCGGATCTACTGGAGTTCCATTCAGAGTCCCTTGTGCTACTTGGATTACGCCTTGGTAGTTCGCCAATCCGAACAAGGCTGCTCCCTCTGTGGAATATAATTTAAGGGGACTGTTTCTTTCAAAGAACAGACGGCTGGTTTGTTCCTTGATGATCCATTCTTCCTGGGTTCGCACAAACCATGCACGGCGATTCCATCTCAGTTCCACACTGGCCTTTTTGCCATCTTTCTGTAAAGTGATGTTTTTGACAAAGACCTCATGGCGTATGCCATCCATAATGCTGAAATCATCTCGCAGCGAGCGAATCATCTGCGAATAGTTCAGGCGGTTTCCAGAAAAATCCAGAGAGGCAAAATTCGGGTGCAGATGCTGGAGAAATTCCGCTACGTTTTCCTCTTCATAGCTTTTAAACAGTGCTTTGAGAATTTCCTGAAGTTCTTTGAGAAAATCCTCGCTTGTCTTATTCTCTTCAGCCTGAGCCTGAGATTTTGTCATCCATTCTACTTTTTGCTTGTCAGAAGAAAGAACTCGCCCAGAGGAATTGCCATCCTGCGCAAACGAGATTCCTACAACAAAAAGGAATATAACCAAAAATATTGTTTTCTGTGTTTTAAACATAGATTTTTCCTTGTATTTAGAATATATAAGAAAAATTTGCCATTAAACGCAGTTCATCGAATTCTTCTGCTTTTTTCATATAATTATAAGCGTTATATTCTAAAAGCATGCCTGCTTTGATTTGTCCTTTAGGCAAATTATAGCTATAGCGGGCTTCCATTTTGAAAAGATAGACTTCTCCTTCGTAGGAATTCCCTGCTTTGGTTAGTCTCTGGTATTCTACATTGCTGGAAAGTTCATAATGTTCGTAAAGGTTTGCCAGGAAGTTCCATCCATATATACGAGAGATGGTATGCTCTCTTCTGTCTTTTTTCAAGAGCTGATCGCTGTAGCGGATATAGATTCCTGTATCTATAGACAGATTGTCTTCCATAAATTTATGGCTATATCCCAATCTTGTCTGTAAAGCATGGGTCTGGCTATCAGAATTCTCTGCGATCCTTTCATCTACAACAGAGACAGTATAGCTGATCTGCAAGGAAAAATCCTGGTATCTGTTGCTGGCACTCCACATCATGTCCCAGATATTGCTTTCAAAGTTGTTTTTGTCATAACGTTTTGTGAATCCCAGTGTTTGGGTCAGGTTCAGATTAGCGAGATATTCTTCCTCCGCATTTTTGAAAGGCTGGTATTGTAAGTCCCAGTTGGTTTGGTGGCTTCTTGTCGTGGATTGCAGCGTGTTGGAAAGGTTGTCCTCATGGTAGTTGTATGAGCCTACCAGTTGCAGGTTTTCCAGCAATTGGCGATTGCCTTGTACTCGCAAGGTACGGCGGTCGGGTGCGCCAGCAGCAACGGGAGAAGTAAAATCATAGCTATTTTGTTCGAATTCTATAAGATAACGCCCTTTTTCATCAGGAGCATAAGAAAGACCAGTCCGAATCCCCCATCCATCTTGCTTTGCTGGTTCATTGTCGCCATTGTCTTGCAAGTTGAAAGAATGGGCTAAATCCCAATACCATTCTAGCCCTTTGAGTACAGGCAATTCCCATCGCCCATTGAAGCTGAAAACCGAAACATCCTGCAACCCTGCTTCCCTTTCATGGTCGTCTATAAAAACCTGGTCAATTCCCATGATCAGGCCTGGCAAAAATTCCCTTCCTTCCATTCTATAAGCATAGACCATGCGCCGTGGCCCACCATGAAAGTCTCTGGGAATCTGCCCAACAACACCAGAAAGAACGACTGCCTGCTTATCGGCCAGCTCTATATTATAGTAGCCATTAAAACCTTCCAGGGTTTGCTGTAGAGTATAGTAAGAAAGGCTAGGGGATACATCTCCAAATTGAACGGAGAAAAGATTGGGTTGGTAGAATTCGAGAAGAAGATTGTCTAAGCGGAATTTGTTGTCAGAAGAGCTTTCCTGGTCATCGAAGCTGCCCGCTACATTGCCACGGAAAAAGACATTGTTACCAATTTCTCCTTCCAGGCTCAGGTTAAGGGCATGGGAGTGAAAAACACCCTGGTCTTTCAAAGAACCCTGTCCATCGCCTGTAACATTGTAGTATCGAAGCTGGCTTGTCCAGCTACCATGCACTTCCCATTCTTTAGGGGCTTTGGCACCAGGCTCTTCGATTTTATCCACAATTTGGATAGCCTGGTTGGTATAGTTGATATTCTGGCTTTGTAAAATTCCATACAAAAAGAAAAAAAGCAATACAATAAATAGACTTTTTCGGTATAGCACAATATCCCTCCTTTAAGAAATACAAAAATGTAATAACGATCAAGACAGGAAAACTCATTATAGCAAAAAGAGGAGGGGTAAAAAATGTTTTTTTGCAAAGTTTTTATTAAGACAGGCTGATTGTGATATACATAATCAGCCTTATCAAATAAAGAAAGCTAGACTATTATTTTTTTTTAAAGATAAATAAAATACTTAAAGACAATAAAAATAGAGAAGCAGGTTCTGGTATAGATGGTGTAGCCAATGCATTTGTATCCGCATAGCCTGTGCCAACAAAATTGTCTGCATAAGCCAGGTTAGAGGTTCCGCTACTTCCATCGCCAGCAATAAAAGATAGAAAAACTGCATTGCTGCCGAAATTGAGATAGCTATTTTGCAATGTCCAGCTTGGCGAGCCAACAAGGCGATTGTAGGTAAAAATATCGTTACCTACTCTTTGAATTCTTAGCTGGTGCCATTGGTTTCCAACCTGGTAGGAAGTCGATCCCGATGCAGAATAAGACCAGCCAGCACTTCCCTGGGGAAACCAGGAATAGATGTTACCAGCATATCCCCATGTTGTTCCATGAGTAGATGGCTCATTGGTGACACCATATTTAAAAAAGCGGAATGTTGTATAGTAAGCACCTGCTCCTGATGTACTACGGTAGGCATCAATTTGAGTATCGAAATCGCCAATCAAATAATAGTTGCTTCTCAACTCCGTTCCACCACAGCCGCTTCCAGTAAGAGACATTTGTGTTCCGTTCAGGCTATAGCCGTAATTAGCAGAAGCATAAACTGTCCATAGAGTAGAATTTAAAGTAGTAGAGCTGAATGAATCGTTGATAGGATTTATTGTTATGGCTGCTACAAAGTTGCAGCTCATAACAAAAATTGTGATAATAGATAGAATTTTTTCCATAAAAATTCCTTTCATAAAACTTGTATAAACGAAATCAAACATAAAATACTGCTGGCTCTAACAGAATCTGTGGTATTTATCGTCCACAAAAAAAATAAGACTGAAT
>CALKWO010000329.1 GCA_938003875.1 uncultured bacterium | reverse complement strand
CAAACGAATGGTTATCTGATTTTATTGGCTTTGGTCAAATTTTGGACCGATGCCCACCTGAAGTAGAATGGACAATTATTGGCAAACCTATGGCAATGTTGGATTGTCATGTAGCTCAATGCTATGGAAAGAGCAGTAATAGTTTTAATGTACAAATGGAAAGAAATAGAGATTATTTTAAAGATGAATGGCGTTTTCAGCCTACTTTAGAAGAATGGAAAATACTAAAACATATTGCTATTCAACAACTTACAGATGTCGTGACAAAATGTCACGACATAGGGCAACATATTGATAATCAAATACTTAAAGAAAATTTTACATCTTCTCCTCTTGTTAAAGTTTTTGGATCAGCGGCTAAAAGTCCATCAATACCATGGTTCTATTCCAAAAAAGGCATAAATATGGCAGCTTTTTTTCAAAGCACGTCAATAGCTAGAACACGTGCCATGTATATAATTGAAGTTTTTGATGAATTTGAGAGAGCAGCCTTTGATCCTACTACAGATATCAGAGTCAGAGCTTATTTACAAAAAGTGTTAGATGAAAAATTGCCCAAAAGCCCAATAGATATTATCCTGGAATTAGGGTTTCAGTGTTCTTTGCCTAATAATATTGCTATCAAACAAGATATTGTCAAATTTTTGAAGATACCTGAAGATACGTTGAGTAGTTTTTTGTATAAACATCGAGATGAAATAAAACCCATTGTTCTTAAAACTAATGAAATACGTTCTATCAATTCTAAAGCAAGTAGAATGAATGGTTATTCTTTGGATGATGTTGCCAAGATTGTTTTGGGAATGGATACGGAAACGGGCATAGAAGTAAAAAAGATACTTTTCGGCCACTTAGGCACTTTTGTCAAAACAAAAGTCAAAGGTGAAATCGAATGGAGACAAACTCTTGGCAGAGTCTTTGATGGGCTTGATCTAAAATACAATCATCCTATTGGGAACTATCGTGTAGATTTCTTCATCCCTGATTTCTTTGGTTTTGGCTTATGCCTGGAATGTAATGGCTACTGCCATAAATTTTACGATCCAGAAGAAGATAAAAAACGAGAGGAATATATCAGGGAACGTTATGCTTTGGTACGCTTTCATCATAAAATCAGCCTGGAAGATTTGGTGAATGGTATTCTGAAAGCCAAACCCAAAGAAGTCATCACGCTGTACAATATTGAACAGCTTGTTTAGAGGAATCTTTTTGTGTAGCCTTCTGTCATGGTAGGCTTTTTTTATGCGTTTTTAGGGCCACATCGTTTGTGGTTCTAACATGTCAATGCAACTGACTGAGCTATCGCTCAGCATTTGATTTCTGTGTTATACTGCATTGGCTAGCAAGCTAGCCTGGCAGGCATAACAAGTCGCTTTAAGAGACAAGGCTATCGCCTTGAGCTTTTAATCTTTTCTTTAGGAGGCTAACTAAGCATGGAAAAAAAAAGCTTTGGTGAAAAACTATTTGAGGCATCTGTAACGACGCTTGTATGCGCGACTATTGGCGGGGCTATTGGAGCTATTTTTGCAGGGCCAGCTGGAGCGGCTTTAGGCGCAAAAATTGGAACAGCATTAGGAGTTGGAGGGTCAGCTGGAAATAATAGCAATCCTATCGACCCTAATATGTTTGGATAATTTTTTAATCATTTTTCGAGAGGCTAGGGAATTCGGGCCCGAAAAGCCGGTACTTTGACCGGCCTGCTTCATTTAATAACTGGGAAAGTTTTTGTTTAGCCATCTAAGGAAATAACATGGTTGCAAGTGGATGTGAGAAAAAGAAAGAATTGCATCTTTTTTGTTCAAAAAATTTACTGTTTTCAAATGAAAAAATCATAGAAGATGTAATCCTAGATGTATGGTTTAAACACTCTTCTGGTAAAGAAAAATATGGGATTTTGTTTATGACCAATAGAGCCTTACGTTTTTGGGGGTCTTCAAGTGTTCTCACTTATGATTATTGGTTTACTTATTTGTATGAAGAAATTGAATCTATTAATTACCAGTCAACGATACAACCTCTTGGTTCTTTATATGATTATTGCGGAATTTTACGCATTAGTGGAAATGAGCGATATCTCCATCAGAATATAGTCTTAAATAACTATGGAACAACGCATAAAACTTTTTGGGAAATTTGGATAGATAATCAAGATGAAATGAATATTGAAAAATTTTGTTCAAATTTAAAAAAAATATCGATTAAACGACAAATGTTTGTAGCAATGCCATTTCAAACGATGTTTGAACAAATTTATACAGCTATACAAGAAATATGCTCAAAAAGAAACATAACCTGTTTGCGTATAGATAGTTCTCAAACTTTAAAAAATATTGATGAAGAAATTCGTCAAGAAATCAGAGAATCACATTTTGTTTTAGCTGACCTTACAGATTTAAACCCCAATGTTATGATAGAATATGGTTTTGCAGAAGCATTAGGAAAAAAAATTATTTGCATCGCTAAAGCAAAACAAAAGCTACCATTTGATATGGCTAACAAAAGAACACTTTTTTATGAAATATCAGAAGCAGGAATTGAATCATTTAAACGACAATTATTAGAAATTCTCATTCAATCAGAATCATTAAACTACAATTGAAACAATTCAAGGCAGAGAAGAAGAGATAACATTACAAATAAGAGGAGAAATAAATAGTTTGACAATGTCACATTAGAAAATAAACAAAGCATTTCTGGAAAATTTAGAGCAAAAAAGCCAGGGAGGATTTTTACCAGAAGACAAGGAAAGGCTTCTGGCATATAGCAAACAAGAAACAACTTTCTTCCTTACGGAATATATCCTATGGATTGCGCTATGTATAGGATTTGGGATTATTCTATACTGGAAAAAAATTAGCTAGGTTTGGCTGTAATATTTTTCAAGCTATAGCTGCTTCCTTGAAACAGGTGGAGAATGGAAGTAATAAAAGACTCTGAACCCATGACACCCCCTGCCTATATGATGGAAAGATGCCGCCAGGAAGAACCCATCTACTACGAAGCAGGCGAAAACCATACATGCAAATATTTTCTACTAGACAGATAGCCACATAAAAAAGCTCCAGGTAAAGCCTTCTTCCAGAATAAAAAAGAGAGAATACAAGATACTGTATCTTCCAGGCAAAACAAGCCAGACCAGTTTTCTCCTTGTGCCACGCAGCACTCTTTTTATTCCTTCCAGAAGACTTTCCCCTCTGCTACAACAAACATCACCAAATAGAACAATACCAAAAAAACTTTCTCCCAAAGTCAAAAAAAACTTGACAAAATCAAACCAATATTCTTAAATAAAATTGATGTAGAAGAGTGTATACTTTTGTATTTTATGACAGACGCAACAATACTTCTTACAACAACAATAGCCCTATCCAAGAAAATAGCAAATTCTCGATCATGCTTAATTTACTTTATTTTCAAAGAACAATATCTCTAGAATCCTTATTTCTTGAGATTTTTGTTAATGCTAGAATTATTTCGACAGGTTACCTAACTTAACAGCGTTGGTCTAACGCCTGGGACTTGTTAGTTTGTTTTTATAGGAGTACCAATGGACGGACAGTTCTTCCATAGATTGAGAGAGTACTATTTGAACGTAGCTGCTGTACTTTCTGGAGAGGCTAAGATTGCTTCAATTTTTCCAAATACGACAGACATTGGAATGTCGCGCGAATGTGTATATATCGACTTTCTAAAACAACATGTTCCTTCCAAGTGCAATGTATTTTTAGGTGGATTTCTTTTCGGGGAAGATGGTTTTAATAAAAAAAAATGGTCAGACACTTTCTTAAGTTGTTCTTTTTTATTAAGTTAGTATTTTTTTAAAAAATGGTCAGACACTTTCTTAAGTTGTTCTTTTTTATTAAGTTAGTATTTTT
>CALKWO010000328.1 GCA_938003875.1 uncultured bacterium | reverse complement strand
TGCTATTATCATAGCACTGCTCATCTGGCACAGGAAAAATTTGCTAAGAGCAGGTTTTGTTATTTATAGGCATTTTGTAAATAAGAATGTGACCACAGAAAACGTTAGAATAATCCTTTCCATCATTTACACTTATCGCAAAAAAATTGGAAAAGTTTTAAAGACTCTGGGTTTTCTTCCCACATCATTTCAGGGTGCCATTGGACTCCTATAATAAAAGATTTTTCTTTATGTTCTATGGCTTCTATAATTCCATCGTTGGCTTTTGCCGTTATATGGAAGCATGGCGCAACCTGTTTAATTGCCTGATGGTGATAGGAATTTACCGAAAGTTTATCCTGTTTAAATGTCTCCCAGATATAAGAATTCTTTTCGACATGAACTTCATGAGTAGGATATCCAAAAGGGGCTTTTTGTGTGTGCGCCAGAATGCTCCTATCTTTGATTTGAGAAAAAATATCCTGATAGAGCGTTCCTCCACATACTACATTGAGTATCTGTACTCCTCTGCATATACCCAGCAAGGGCTTATTCAAAGAAAGGGCTTTTTGGATGATAGAGATTTCTGCCTGGTCTCTGCAAGGAGAGATTTCACCATTGGCTACGGAAATCTCTTCTCCATAGTATTTGGGGTCTATATCAGGGCCTCCCGATACAAGAATTCCATCGCATCTTTCCACCAGGGTATCCAGAGCAGCAATGTCTTTTGTGGGAGGGATAAGAATAGCGATTCCTCCGCAGCGATAGATGGCCTCATAGTATCCTTCTTTGAGATAGATTCTACGCTTTTCGTAGTCATAACCACAGGTGATCCCAACCAGGGGCGTTTTTTTATTCTTCATTTCTGTTGTCCTGTATCACATAAAAAAGTTTATACATTCCTGAGCCTTTCCCATATTCTATTTTCAGATTTTTTGCTTCTTTTCCCAGGCATTCTCTGGCTTTGTCTATATGGGAGGCTAAGATCAGAATCTTTTTGCCGTTTGTTAAAATAAAAGAGACTGCTTTTTTGTTTCGGGCATCTATGACATACTCAGGACCATTCCCTTGCAAAACCCAGTAGTGTCGAAAGGTTGTCCATTGGTGAAAATCGCCTGCTATATAGCAAGGCTTTTCGCTAAGTGACTCAGCTAGAAAAGAGGCCTCATGGCTTTTTTGGTAGTATTGAAAAAGCAAATCTTGTGGATACAATCCTTTTTCTATTTGTCTGGAAACCCAGGATGAAGCGATTTTCTGGCATAGTAGAGCATTTCCTAAAAAGACCAAAAATAATAAACAAGCTTTATTTTGAAGAAAATTTTCTTTTTTGGGGCAAAGCTCTTCTAAAATGCTTATCAAGATAAGTGTAAAAATAGGGAAAAAAACAAGATAGGTTCTGGGATAAGGAGAGGGCTGTCTGATAAATAGGGAACATAGAATGAAAAATAAGCTTACAAAGAAAAGAACTATCAAAGGCCTTTGTGTGGAAAAAATATTTTTTGTCTTGAATTTGTAAGAAAGAAAAAAAAACAGAAAAATCGGAATCCACAAATGAACAAAAAGTGCCAGGAGAATATTGGCTAAAGCCCCCCAGGGCGATTCCCATCCTAAGGGATCTTTCAAAACAAGAACGAATTGATCCCAGATAAAGGTGTATGGTAAAAGCCCTAATAAAAAAGCAGGTATAAAGAAGAAAAAAATCCAGCATTCTCGCCTTAATTCCTGGTTTATATAAAGCATAATGCCTAAAGACAAAAGTATGCTCAGTAGAACAAGAATGTTGCTCGGCATAATTCCTGGCAAAAGCAAAAAGCCAGGCAGGCTCAAGACAAAAGCGATTTTATAATTTTTTTGCTGGATTTCCCAAAAGCCAACAGCGAGTAAAGTGGATAATAAAAGAGAAAATCCATATCCCCTGAGTTGGAATAAAAAGGCTATATAGACAGGGCTAAAAGCAAAAAGGAAGCCGAAAAGAAACCCTGTTTGAGGAAATCGTTTTTTCCCCCAAAACCAAAGGATGCCTAAGGAAAGCAAGGCCAAAAGAACACAGGGGATACGAAGAAGGGGTTCCCATAGATTCATGCCTGTTATTCTGCACCATATCCAGAGAAGAGCAGAGAAAAAAATATGGTTGTTGGCAATCGGATAATGCAGAAAGACATCCTTTAGATCAGGCAACATCCAGAATTCCCAAAGGGAGAGAACCTCATCCATCCACAGGTCAGAAAAGATGTAAGGTATAGCCAGAACCAAGAAAAAAAGGACAAGAGCTATGCCTGTATAAGAGAAATTCCTGACTTTCATAGAAAATATCTTAGCCTTTTAATCTATTTTTTTTGCTGTTGTCAGGCTGCAATTCCTTCCCATATCTTCATACATAATAATATCCCATTGGGATACTTTGTCTTTGATCTTTGCTTCCAATCGGAAATAGTAGTTCAGCCCTGCTACCACCTGTGTGCCTGCCTGCAAAACCTGAACAAGCTCGATTCCAGGATTTTCTTGGGATAGTAGTTCACAAGCTTTATGGGCCATTTTTTGCATGTCTTTTGATTTAGGATCTTGCTGGAGATACCCTCCTGGTATAATCTCTTTGGAAATTTTAGGGGATTCCTGGGATTTTTGTTCTGCTGTTTTTTTTTGCATTTGCTCTTCCTTGCAGGATATGAGTCCCATAGAAACTATAATTGCTATGAAAAAAAGAAAAAAACGCATTTGTTGCTCCTTTCTATTGTTTTTTAATAAACCTTTTTGTATTATATATTAAGTTACAGCATACAAAAAGGCTTTGTATTTTCTTTTTTACCAAATCTAAAGAAGTTTTGCAAAGAATAAATTTTTTGTAAACAAAGATATTTATCGCATCTTGAAATAGTAGGTCAGAGATTGCAAAAACAAAAATTGATAAGGGGGGATAAGATGCTTGTAAAATTTAACATCCAGGAGAATCTACCGACGATTCAAAAAAATACTCGGCAGATAGAAATGCTTTCCCATTCAGAAAAAGAGTTGTTAGAACAATCCTATAACTATTTCCAAAAGGCAAACGAGGAAACCGTAGATACAAAAAATATTTTAATGCAAATCATATTGCGTAAAGAAATCAGCAAAAACTTATCCGTACGAGAAACTCTGGATAAAATGATATTGCACCTTATACAGAAATACCAGTTGGAATGCCCAGAGCAAGTGGAGCATCTGAAAGACAGGCTGGATATAATTCGTTTTTTGCCTTCAGAGTATAGCCATGTGCAATATCTTACCGAAGGACAGAGTGGATGGTTTTATGTAGCAGATCATGAAGGAAAAAAAGTTTGCATTAAGATATTGCCTCTGAACATGCGTAGAGAAGAAAAAATACAAAAGAAGTTCCACCAGGAAGTAGAAAGAGCTTTTTTGCTGGATCATCCTCATTTTGTCAGGGGTATTGGCCAGGGAATATTGAATTTTTTAGGGCAAAAAGTACCCTTTTATGCTATGGATTTTTGCAGTAAGGGAAGTTTGAGGGATATGCTGAACTCTCAGAAAATAATTGAAAAAAGCAAAGCATTCGGTATATTTCAGTCTATTGCCAATGCATTGCAGTATTTCCATCTGAGTACCCAAAAAAAACATAAAAACTTTATACCTGAAAATATTCTCTTTGATGAAAATGATGTACTAAAAATAGCGGATTTTGGCCTTCCTGAGGGTGAAATTTTAGAAAGATCTCCCTATTATCCAGAAGAAGATATGGCTCAAGACATCGATGCCAGGGAAGATGTTTATATGCTTGGTATCATCTTCATGGAAATGCTCACAGGGCAAAGAGCAGACTGGAAGAACAGAGCAGAAATATTGAATGAACTGAGAGAAGAGCAGCCCCTATGGAAACTTTGTTCGGGTATGGTAGCAGAGAAAAAATACAGGATACCCAACATGTATGAAGTTTTATACACTTGTAAAAACATGGAGCATTGTAAAACAGGCCGTTTTGTTACGAATATCTATTCTCTTCAAGAATCTTATACTACTCTAAAAAATAGCAGAACACAAGAAAAGAAAGATGAAGTATCCTCTCTTTTCTCCAAAATTTTAGAGATACTCCAGACAGAGAAAGAATACCATCTGATTAGCAAAGAAATAGATATCAGACGCTCTAACTGTCCTGCATACATTCTTTCATTGGAATTGCCTTCTTTTCTGTCTATCTTGAATCCAGAGCAAGAAAAAATTTTTGCTAAGGCATTTGCCCTTTCTTATGCGCCCTGGAAAGATGCTGTAATTTCCTATGCGCCTTTAAGCAAGCCAACAGATCCCATAGCAAAATTTTTGGTCCGTTGCTTTCTCTCTGAACCCCAAGATCAAAATCTCTGTCAATCCATAGAAAAAAAAATGCAAAAAACTCTATGGAGTGAGGAAGAAACCAATATCTTGCGGGAAATAGCGATAGAAAAAAGAGTAAAAGACATTTCTGTTCTTGTCAAAACGAATCGTGCTAACCCTTTTGTTCCTGCTATTCTGGAATTGTTCCAGGTAAGCAGGGAGAGTTCTATGCGGATTGTCTGTGCTGATACTTTAGGAAAAATAGGCGACAAGGAAGCGATTCCCCTTCTTGTCTTAGGCTTGAAAGAAGCAGATAGCGATGTAGCAAGACATTGCGCGAACGCTTTAGGTAGAATAGGAGATACAGAAGCCATAGCACCTCTGATCTCTTGCCTTGAAAATTCTCCTGTAAATATGCAATGTACATGTATAGAAGCATTAGGAAGAATAGGAAGCCAGGATGCAATACCAGCTATTCTTGCCTGCCTGAAGAACCCTAACAGCAATTTACGTTGTACATGCGCCCGTGCTTTAGAACAAATAGGAGATAAAAAAGCAGGCCCTGGGCTTATAGCTTCTCTGAAAAATTCCAGTGGATATGCCCTGCGTGTTTGTTCGGAAGTTCTTGTTACAATATACAAGGACGACATACTCAATCTTCTTGCGAGTCTTAAAGATTTCGACACCTTAGCCCTTAAAGCCTGTGTGGAAGCATTAGCTAAATTAGCCAGTAAAGACACCATTCCTGCTCTCCTCTTTTGTATCGCTCAATCCTCCCAGGAAGACAGAATCATATATGAAAATTTTTTAGTAAAGATAGGAAGAAAAGAGCTGAACATGCTTATTTCTTTCTTGAAGTTTGCCGATGTGAAATACCATTATGCTTGTATAGATGCCTTGGTCAAAATAGGCAAAGATTCTATTTCTGCTCTTGTTTCCGTGATTCAGACTAGCTCTGACAGGCAATGGATTGAATCCTGCATTATGGTCTTAGGAAGGATAGGGAAGGAAGCTGTACCTGCTCTTGTTTCCTGTCTTGCTCATTCCGATAGCCAGATACGCATTGCCAGTATTTCTACTTTAGGAAAAATAGGAGACCAGACTGCTGCACATGCGCTTGTTCCTTTTCTCAAGGAATCCCATAGGCAGCCAGGTATTGCCTGTGTTGATGCCCTGACTGAAATGGGAAAAGAGGCAGTACCAGTCCTTATTTCCCATCTTCAAGATGATGATCGCCATATACGCATTGCCTGCACTGAGGTGCTAATCAAAATAGGAAAAGAAGCAATTCCTGATCTTTTTTCCTGCATTCAGTGTGCCGATAAGAATATGTGCCGTGCCTGTGCAGATGCGTTAGTCGAGATAGGCCAGGAATCTGTCCTGGCACTGGAACAAGGCCTTAATGATGCAGATATTTATGTCCGTTATACATGTAAAAAAGCATTGGAAAAAATATATTTAAAAGGATAGAAAATTATACAGCGCATCTCGGATGGATTTATACCCGTTCTCAGAATAGTTAAAGGGCATTGAGCAAAGACGCAGGGATTGCGCTGGCGTTAGACTTTTGAGCAGACATGACTTTTTTGGCGCAACCCTGCGGCTACAAATGATCCGCTCTAATTTTTCTTATAACTTCGGCCTTTCCATTGCGACTTCGTACCAAAGAGGTATCGCCTCGCAGAATCTATTGTCATTCCAAGATATAACAACCCAGCAAGTGGCAATGTAAAAGAAAAGATGGGATTCAAGGCAAAATAGCCTGTTGTGGGATAGTAAGTCAGACTCATCATGATCCAGACAAAAAGGCCTAAGCATGCAGAAATGTCGGAAAAAGCAGGGGCTAAAAAGGGTACGGCAAACATGGTAAGCATGATAAATATACATCCCATGAGTCTTAAATAAGAATATTTCAATTCTGTAAAGGCCGAGCGTGTGACCATATTCCAGATTCCGCCCAGAGTATCATACCCTCTTTTGCTTACCAGATCAGGGCTATCCAACAATAGAATAGGATAACCTTTGGCCTTGACTTTTCTGGCAAGGGATATATCGTCAATCAAAGCATCTTTTATGGCCTCCAGCCCACCAATCTCTTCCAAGACTTTTTTTTGTATCAAAATACATCCGCCAGCAGCAGCGGCTATTTTAGAATCTGGGTTGTTGACAGAACCAAAGGGATACATCAGTTTAAAGAAGTAGAGAAACGCAGGGATCAAAAGTTTTTCCCAGAAAATTTTTGTGCGCAGCCTTGCCATCAAAGACAGCATGACCACTTTTTTTTCGAAAGCAAAAGCCATGATAGCGGGTAAAAGATCCTGTGCATAGTGAAGGTCTGCATCTGTAAGAAGAACCCATTCTCCCTGAGCTTTCCCTAAACCCTGATTTAAAGCCCACATTTTTCCTGCCCACCCCTCTTCCAAGGGTTTCCCCTGTATTATTTCCAGGCTGTCCTTCCCGTACTTTTCGTGTAACCCTTGGGCAACAGAATAGGTATTGTCCGTAGAGTGGTCATCAATTAAAAAAATTTCTTTTGGAGAATATTTCTGAGACAGAAGAGAAGGCAAAGTTTCTGGCAATACAACTTCTTCATTCCTGGCAGGGATTAAAATGCTTAAAAAAGGAAAATTTTGCTCTTGTATTTTGGACAAATCAATAGAAAAAATATGCTTATACAGATAGGAATTGCGATAGAAAAGAAGAATCCATATCCATATAGTGAGACTTAAAAAAAATAAAATATTTATAACATTCATGTTTATTCCTCAATTTTTTCAAAAAATTTTCCTGGCTCTAACAGAATATGTGGTATTTATCTTGACAATGTTAAATTCCACATATTGGCTAGCAATGACTTATAGCGAAAATTGCATTTAATTCTTTTTCGTTATCTTTATCGTTATCGTTATCATTATCTTTCTTTGATGATGCAAATGATAACGATAACGAATTAATTCCCAAATCTTTCGTAAGCTCTTGGTAATCAATAATCCAGATTTAACATTGTCAAATTATAGTCCATAAAAATAATAAGGCTGAATACCGCCTGCTGGAGCAGATGCTATTATCATAGCACTGCTCATCTGGCACAGGAAAAATTTACTAAGAGCAGGCTTTGTTATGTATTTAACATTGAGTCTTGTGTAAAAACCCCCTAACTCAAAATTTAACTACAAAATTTTTTACCACGAAGGGCACGAAGGACACAAAGAAAAAATTTTAAGAACTATAGCCTTCGTGGTTTTCGTGTCCTTCGTGGTGCAAAATCTTTACATTTTCAAATGAGCCTTTAGAAGAGCAAATTTCTCTCAGAGTGACTTTTTACACAAGCGTCAACATTGGATTTCAAAAAAATTATCCACAGATTACAGAGATTACACAGATTTTCAAAATTTTTATCTACGTAATCTGGCAATCTGCGGATTATTTTATAGGCGATTTTTGTATGCAATGCAACTGAGAGCTGCTGTAATGTTACAATCGTTCATTGATTTGCTGCTTTGTTTTTATTGTTTTTTTTAATTTTGCTCTGGAGTAAATCATTTTTCCACAAGTCGTAAAAAAATCTACTTTGCAGTAAATTGAAACTTCTCAATAACTACCTCAAGTTCCGAAGATGGTGGAACTGTATTATACAGCCACAAATTCATCCTGACATTTTCTTTACCAGGCGATGGAATAGAACTACCTTTATAATTTAAGGAATGCAGCAGAAAGCTTTCTTCTTGATCTAAAGTTTGAAAGAGTATATTGCCCACGCTCCAGTCAAAGCTATGAATTGCTTTTTTGGTTAAATCACAAGTAAGCCTCTCCATGTTGCCTAAAATCTCCCGCGGTTGGACTACATATTGCAAATTTTCATTGACTTCGTTACCCCATTTAGAAATTTCAATATCTATTTCTCGGCGGTTCTGTTCAGATGTATCGTCCCAGGTAAAAAGGCCTAGAACAGCGTTGTTATCCAAGATATCTATTTGGCTTACGTGGAAAGAATACGTACCATATCCTAAATTTTTTTGTAAAACAACTTCAGAACACAGCCATTTGTCGCCATCTTTTCGAATCTTCATATGTAAATGGCCATTTTGATCTAACCATAAACTCTCTGCGCTACTTGAAAAATAATTCGGGCCTGGACCAGCGAGAGATGTACTGTCTTTTACTCTCCATTCATATTGTGAGAAAGTAATTATTCTGTAAGTCTCTTTTTGACTACGTACTACTTCCATAGAAGCGACTGCATTTGAGTAAAGTTCTGCTGGCAAAGTCGTATTTTCTGAGAGTATAGGAGGATCGTAAGAATTGGGAATGAGAAAGGCAGTGATTTGAGTAGCCTGGGGATCATTTCCACTAGTGGTAATATCACATGCCCAACTCCCGTTAGCATTGATGGATGTTTTGGGAGCATTCCAAAATGGCTTTGTCCACCAACCAGTTCCTACTTTTATATAGACTGCAACTTTATAATCGGCAGGCTTTACATAAAGGACTTGCCCAGCGAGGTTATTATGACTATTCAAAGGAGGAACATAGGTAAACTTTAGTAAAGGAGCAGGTGATACAATAGTTCCTATTCCCTGATCATCAGAAATAGTAGCATTCGTTGCCCCAGAGATTTTTACAAAAAAGGTTTCATTAGGTTCGAATACTGCATCGCCTATTACCGCAATAAGAATTTTCTGTGTAGTAACGCCAGGATTAAACACGAGAAGGCCAGCGTTTGTCTGATAATCGCTGGGAGAGGTAGCCGTATTATTAGTAGTCTGGTATTTAACTGTGATAGGCTCTACACTAGGAGCAGAAAGATCCACAATAAAAGTAGCATAGACAATACCTGAAGCAGGTTCTGTAACATTGGCATCCTGGATAGAGATACTAGGCTGAGAGTCATCATTGATGATAGTACACTTGCCCTGGTTATCCAGGATATTTCCATTCTTAGCATTCAATAGATTTACGAAGAAGGTTTCATCTGTTTCCCTCATGGGATCCCCTGTCACTGAAACTTCGATATTTTGGGTTGCTACACCTGGTGGGAATGTTAAAATCCCTGCTTTTACCTGATAATCAATACCAGATATAGCTGTCCCATTAACAGTTTGATACTGAACTATGGTTGTTTCTTCCATATCGCCAGCACGAGTTACGCTAAAGACAGCATTTGTACCGTCTGAATCACCTTCTATTACAGAAATATCATTAATGGCAATGCTAATATCATCATTAAGAATTGTACATACTCCCTGGCCATTGTTTATTGTAGCATTAACAGGATTGCTTAAATTCACAGAGAAATTTTCATCGGGTTCTACCACAATGTCATCAACTATCCCTACAGAAATAACCTGTGCGATAACGCCTGGTTGGAAAACTAGGGTATTCGCTTGCGCTGCATAGTCACTTCCCGCCATAGCAGTGTCATTGCTTGTTTGATATTTAACTGTTATTGCCTGAACACTAGGGGAAGACAAACTGACAGTAAAATTAACAATTTTAGATTTTTCGGCTACGGCTATATTACTGATGATTGATATGCCAGGCAATGGGTCATCATTGGTAATCGTTCCTTTCCCTTGAGGGTCTACAATTGTAGCATGAGTAGGATTAAAAAGATTTACATAGAATGTTTCATCTAGCTCGTAGATATTATCTTCGTTAATCACGATCTCAATTGTTTTTTGGGTACTCCCTATTTCAAAGGCCACAATTCCTGTTTGAATCTGGTAGTCTAAATTACCAATCGCCGTCCCATTTACAGTTTGATAGTATACTATATCAGCTTGATTGGTGACTCCTGAACGGGTTACTGTAAAGATTGCTTTATTTTTAACTTGATCTGCCCTTCCAGGATTTCCTTCTGCCACTGAAACGTCATTGATGGAAAGATTGGTGTCGTCATTGAGAATTGTACACACTCCCTGGCCATTGTTTATTGTAGCGTTAACCGGATTGCTTAAATTCACAGAGAAATTTTCATCGGGTTCTACCACAATGTCATCGACTATCCCTACAAGAATAACCTGTGCGATAACGCCGGGTTGGAAAACTAGGGTATTCGCTTGCGCTGCATAGTCACTTCCCGCCATAGCAGTGTCATTGCTTGTTTGATATTTAACTGTTATTGCCTGAACACTAGGGGAAGACAAACTGACAGTAAAATTAACAATTTTAGATTTTTCGGCTACGGCTATATTACTGATGATTGATATGCCAGGCAATGGGTCATCATTGGTAATCGTTCCTTTCCCTTGAGGGTCTACAATTGTAGCATGAGTAGGATTAAAAAGATTTACATAGAATGTTTCATCTAGCTCGTAGATATTATCTTCGTTAATCACGATCTCAATTGTTTTTTGGGTACTCCCTATTTCAAAGGCCACAATTCCTGTTTGAATCTGGTAGTCTAAATTACCAATCGCCGTCCCATTTACAGTTTGATAGTATACTATATCAGCTTGATTGGTGACTCCTGAACGGGTTACTGTAAAGATTGCTTTATTTTTAACTTGATCTGCCCTTCCAGGATTTCCTTCTACCACAGAAACATCATTGATGGAAAGATTGGTGTCGTCATTGAGAATTGTACACACTCCCTGTCCATTCTTTATTGTAGCGTTAACCGGATTGCTTAAATTCACAGAGAAATTTTCATCAGGTTCTACCACAATGTCATCAACTATCCCTACAGAAATAACCTGTGCGATAACGCCTGGTTGGAAAACTAGGGTATTCGCTTGCGCTGCATAGTCACTTCCCGCCATAGCAGTGTCATTGCTTGTTTGATATTTAACTGTTATTGCCTGAACACTAGGGGAAGACAAACTGACAGTAAAATTAACAATTTTAGATTTTTCGGCTACGGCTATATTACTGATGATTGATATGCCAGGCAATGGGTCATCATTGGTAATCGTTCCTTTCCCTTGAGGGTCTACAATTGTAGCATGAGTAGGATTAAAAAGATTTACATAGAATGTTTCATCTAGCTCGTAGATATTATCTTCGTTAATCACGATCTCAATTGTTTTTTGGGTACTCCCTATTTCAAAGGCCACAATTCCTGTTTGAATCTGGTAGTCTAAATTACCAATCGCCGTCCCATTTACAGTTTGATAGTATACTATATCAGCTTGATTGGTGACTCCTGAACGGGTTACTGTAAAGATTGCTTTATTTTTAACTTGATCTGCCCTTCCAGGATTTCCTTCTACCACAGAAACGTCATTGATGGAAAGATTGGTGTCGTCTTCAACAATTATGCATTCTCCCTGTGCATCGCCTATAATAGCATTGGTAGGCTTTGTAAGGTTTACATAAAATGTTTCATTGCCTTCTACTATGGTATCGTTGAATAATCCCACAAGCAACATCTGGGCAGTTACACCCGATGGAAAGCTGAGAGTTCCCATCATAGTTTGATAATCGCTTCCTGCGGTTGCTGTGCCATTGGCTGTTTGATATACCACTGTCACCGGCAAGGTACTTGCGCGGTTCAGAGTTACACTAAAAGCTGCATAACCTAAGCCTTCTTTTGTACTGACATCATGAATAGCTATTGTAAGTGGCGGATCGTTTACTGTAAGCGTTGCTGCATTAGAAGTTACACTCGAAACCATGTTAGACACAGTGCATGTATAACTTCCCTCGTCGCTCTCTTGTGCGCTGGCGATAGTAAAAGTAGAAGAAGTAGCGTTGGGAATATTGCTTGCTCCTTTTTTCCATTGGTAAGAGAGAGGACGCGAGCTGGCTGTTTTATCTCTGCTGCCTGTGGCTACCACAGTAAAGCTTACCGAATCCCCAGGGTTTTTGGTCTGGCTGACAGGATGGCTTGTAATCACTGGCGAATCGTTTATTGTAAGCGTTGCTGCATTAGAAGTTACACTCGCAACCATGTTAGACACAGTGCATGTATAACTTCCCTCGTCGCTCTCTTGTGCGCTG
>CALKWO010000327.1 GCA_938003875.1 uncultured bacterium | reverse complement strand
TGTGGTTCTCTTTAAAAATCAAAAAAGTTCACTTACAAGCTGCGGAATATAGGATATATTAAGCCTGTGCTCATGTTCTTTGAAGCGTTTGATAAATCCTTGTTTTTTGGCTTCCTTCTGGGCTATTCTTTGTTCGCTTTGCAGGACAGATGTCCAAAGCAGATTTACCATATTGAGCCAGTCGTTTTTGTGGATATACTCGCACTCTGCCTTACCTGAAGGGCTATTGTTATGATAGCAGCCGAGAGGGACAGCCATGCCTGTAGTGGGATAGCCAAAATTATAGAGAACAGAGGATTCACAGGTTCCTCCATTCAGAATCGCCTTTTGGTAGCGAAAATCCTTTTCTTGTGTGGCAAGAGAACTGGCAGCATCCAGAAGAAAAGCGGTCGTTTCTCCATCGAACATACCAGATCGGTCTCCTAGTCTTACGACAACTCCTTCCCCTTGTACAGCAATGCCTGGTAGCTCTTTGCTCGCTTCCAGAGTAATGATGGGGACGCCCTGAGGTAAGGTATTATAAAGCGACATGGCACAAGTGCCTATAAATCCTGTTTCCTCTGCCCTGCTAAAAAAAACATGGATATGCGCCTGGGGTTTTTTCTCCGACAATAGGGAAAGAAGGGCCAGTAATGCAGCGCAGCCTGCAAGATCATCCATCGCTCTGCTATAGACAATATCCTGTTCTAACCGATATGCGTCTAAATCATACATGGCAAAGCCATACATCTTTTCGGGAATATACCCTTGGGTAAAGACATAAGTAGCCTTGGTGCTTTCGGTTTTTTCTTCTAGTGTTTCTACAACGGATACCAGGTTTTCTTTTCTGTCGGCAAAAAGCCTCAGCTTATCTTCCTTTTGAGGAACAACAACACCTCCCAGGGCGCGGAGTTTCAACAAAGATTTTTCTACGCTTTCTATCACAAAACCAGGATGATCCATGTGTGCCAGAAAACCCAGAGGGACAGAATTGTTTGTGTTTTTATATTCTACGCTCTGATTTCCATAAGCATCCTGATGTACCAGGAGATTGTGTTTGCTTGCAAACTCATGAATATATTGTACTACCCTTTCTTCATAAAAGGGTGCTGTTGGTAAAGATACAACTTCTTGTAAAATTTTTAAATGCTTTTCTTCTGCTATCAACATAGGGATTTTCCTGTGGAAAAATATACTCTGTCCAGAGTTAGTTGTATAGAATTGAAAATTATTGTAAGTGCTTTAAAGCGTATAGATATAGGAAATTAATGTGTTTAAATCGAAGAGATGTGCAGGTATGAATCGTCAGTAGGGGTTGGCCCCTTTTGGGGCCAACTCTGTAGAAAAACAGTTCCCTAAATTTTTAACGTTTAGAGAATTGATAGCTTGCTCGAGCTTTCCTCTTGCCGTATTTCTTACGCTCACTCATTCTACTATCACGAGTAAGATAAGAATTGGCCCTAAGCTTTTCTTCCAAAGCGGGAGTAATCTGACAAAGTGCTCTGGCTATACCTAATAGAACGGCTCCTGCCTGTCCAGTAGGGCCACCGCCTTTTACATTGACCAAAACGTCATATTTACCCATTGTATTTGTGGCTAAGAAAGGTGCCAAAACTTCCTGGCGATGCGTTACGACAGGGAAATAGTCATCCAGATTGCGTTTATTGATCTTGATTTCCCCTGTGCCTTTTTGTACACGCACACGAGCTACAGAAGTTTTTCTTCTTCCTGTACCCCAAAAGAATTCACTATCAGTCATTTATAAAAACTCCTTATTATTTTGAATTTTTCCAAACTTGAGGGCATTGAGCAGCATGAGGATGATTTTCATCAGGATACAGTTTTAATTTTGACAGCATCTGGTGTCCCAATGTAGATTTAGGAAGCATACGGCGAACTGCTAAATAAAGAGGCTCTGTGGGATGCTTCTCACTTTTTTCTAACAGACTTTGGGAACGGATTCCACCTGGATAACCAGTCCAGGAGTAATAAAGCTTTTCACGAAGCTTTTTCCCAGTTACTTTAATTTTTTTACAATTGGTTACTATAACAAAATCTCCCGTATCCAAATGAGGTGTATATGTAGGGCGATGTTTGCCCATCAATATATTGGCTACCTCGACTGCTAATCTTCCTAGAACTTGATTTTCACCATCTATACAGTACCACTGTTTTTTCATGTCATGTGGTGCCATGTAACTTTTTTGAATTCGCATTCTATAATCCTTCTAATGAGAAAATACTATACAATATAAAAATATATGTTCTGATCAAAATGATATTAATCATAAACTATATCAAAACTGCACAATGGATAGGAAATTATAGTTTTAGTGCTAAATACACTTTAATCTATATTCCAATCTTAGCCACGAAGGGGCAGAATATAATAGCCAGGGGCACGCCCCTGGTAATTTAATCCCATCTATATTTCTTTTTTTTGGATTCCCCGAAAGATTTTTCTTCATTGTTATGGCTTTTTCCATTTTGTTTTTTATCTTTCGGCATCCTGCGATCGTTGTCATTTCTTTTTCTTTTTTTATGAGAATAAAATTCTTTTTGATGATGATCTTTATTCTCTGGCTTTTCTTTTCCCATGCACTTGAGAAGATTTTCCAAATTTTCAAAATCAGAATCGTTTTGGGTTTCTAGTATGCTAAAATGATTTGTTTCTTTTTCTTCTATATCATCATCTGCTATCTCATAATCATTTGGATAGTCATCTTCTTTCTCATCCCAGAGAAGATCTTCTGCAAAATCAGATGTATCTTCAGGAGATTCATCAGAAAAGTCAGGAGTTTCCTCCACGTCTTCCATATCCCAATAGTTATTGGAAAAAATTTCAGGAATATCATCACTTTCTGATTCATCAGCCTGGACAACTTTTTTTTCTTTTGTGCCTTGCCATTTTTCAGAGGACAAACTGTCTTTTTCTTCAAATATACCCCTTGTAAATTCATGTCGCGCTTGTTCCCATTCGTCCTCATGTATGGGATTTGCCTTGCTGGAAGGAGCAGATATCTTATCCAAATTTTTTTCTTTGATAGAAGGTATACTCGTTACCTCTAAATTTTCTTTTTTAGACTTTGGAGTAACTTCTTCTTGCTTTTTAGGGCGAATTTCTTCTTGCCTTTTAGCAACAGGTTCTTCTTGCTTTTTAGCAACAGATTCTTCTTGCTTTTTAGGGCGAATTTCTTCTTGCCTTTTAGCAACAGACTCTTCTTGCTTTTTAGGGCGAATTTCTTCTTGCCTTTTAACAAACGGAGTATCTTGGACTGATTTTGCCTTTAAAGGAATTTCATCAAGATGTTGAATAAATTCAGGCAATTTTTTTATCCACTGGTTTTTCTCAGTTTCATAGCATAAGGAAATGTGCTTGTATATATGGCTGATCTCTTGATCAAGATTCATTAAAGCATCTTTTTCCTCTTTTACTTCTTCTTTATAGTCTTCTCGCCATTTTTTTACAATTTGGGAAATTTGCATTCTTTTTCCCCTTGCCTAGATAATAAAGCATGACTACACAAATATTGTGTTTCTGAATAAAAATTTCGCTTCATAATTATTTTTCAAAATTGCTGTCGTTAGAAAGACCTTTCAGATCAATACTGGCTTTTTTCACTAAAGCCTGGTCAACAACAATAGCATTGTCTCCATAGCCAAGCAATAGAGCTAAGTCACAAATATTGTTGATCTTACGAGGTATACCATTAGAGTACGCATAAACCTCTTTGATACCATCAGCAGTGAAGATTTCTCTGCTACATCCTGCTTTTTCCATACGGAAATAAATATATTCCCCTGTTTCACGACAGCTAAGAGGCTTTAGACGATATTGCAATCCTGTTCGATCATATAGTGAAGGAGTCTTTTGTATCAAATCCAAGACCGTAGGTCTTCCAGAAATGATGATGGACAGCAAAAGACGATTTTCTTCTTCCATATTCAAAAGAAGCCTTATCTCTTCCCAGGTCTTTTCATTTTGAATTAAATGTGCCTCATCGACAATCAAAACAGAATGCTTTCCCTGTTTTAAGGTTTCTAATAAGAACCTTTTTAGTTCTCTCAAGAGTTCACCTTTTGACTTATTTGCTGTATCTAAGCCAAATTCGCATAGTATTTCTTCTAAAAACTCTTTAGGCTCCAGATCAGGATTCGTAACCAGTGCCACTTTGTGGCCTTGCTCTAGCATGTCTTTTGTAAAAATTTTACTAATAAAACTTTTGCCACAGCCTCCTTCGCCTACCAATAAAAGCAATCCTTTGGATTCATTTATGGTATACAAAAGACGCAAATAAGCTTCTTCATAGCCTTCACCATAAAAGAAAAATTTGCGATCCACTGAATTGCGAAAAGGCTTTCCAGTTAAATTCCAATAAGCTTCGTACATAATTTACCTTCAAAATAAGCAAATAAAAAGTAACGGTCTTTTTATTTTTGAATACTACATAAATTAGTTTAGAAAATATTCTTTAGATTGGCAAGATTTTTTTCTCAACAATGTGAATTTTTCTGATTTTCTCCTCAAGACCATGGAAAAAATCATTTTAGAAAACGTTTTAGCCAGTATTTCAAAGAAAGCCTTTTTTTCATTTTGGAAAAAGCACCTATGCCTTTATAGAGTACTTTTTGGGAAATTTTATCGAAACCTTTGGATGCTTCCCATAAAGACAATTTTTTTGCTTCTTCCATGAGATTTTCTCTGAACATCGGATGAGCAATTTCTATTAGGGAATGGGCTCTTTCGATTTTCGATTTATGTAAGATATCGGCTACACCATATTCTGTCACAATTGTGTCCGTAAAAAATCTTGGAACTGTAACTGCTGCACCAGGAGGAAGATAGGGCAGAATATTGCTGCTTTGCTTTTCCTTTACAGTAGCACAAGATTTAATACAGATTACCGATTTTCCGCCAGGAGACAAATAGGCTCCCTGTACAAATTCAAATTGTCCACCTGTTCCGCTATATTGGTTAAATCCAATAGACTCGGAGCAAACCTGGCCTTGAAAATCCATCATCAATCCAGCGTTGATGCTGACAAAGTTTTTATGCTGCGCTACGATTCTAGGATCATTGATCTGATTGATAGGAAGAATCCACACACCTGGATTTCTGTCTATCCAATCATAGAGACGGTCTGTACCTGCAATGAAACCACAAATCGAAATTTCAGGATATAACTCTTTATACTTGTTCGTGATAACGCCTGCTTCTGTAAGATCCACAAGCCAGTCGCTAACCATCTCTGTGTGAATACCGAGATCTCGCCGAGAGGTAATTTGGGTCGCTATGTAATTAGGGATTCCGCCAATTCCAAACTGGATTACACTACCATCTTTTATATACTGGCATGCGTGTCTCGCAATTTCTTTCTCTGTTTCTGTGGGTTCAATCATTGGCAACTGGAAAAGTGGTTCATGGTTTTCATAGACAAAATCCACTTCCGAAAGATGAACTTTATGCTCGCCCATCTTGGGATTTCCAGCAACCCAAGGATTATAGCAATTGATTTCCAGAATGACCTTGCGATTAGGGTCGCCAACACATTCTCTTAAATAAGGCTCATCAGAAGCATTATTTAAACCCAAATTTATATACCCTTCTTCATCTGGCACAGTACAGCTATGGATATAGTATTGGGGTGCGTAGCAAGCAACTACTCTATCTACTTGTGTATATTGTTTGGGGACAAAATGAATTGTTTTCTTCAAGGTATTGTTGAGCATACGCTCCACAGGGCCAAAATAAAACGTCCGATATAGGCATTGTGGCCACTGAAGAAATTCATAGGGTTCCAGGAAAAAAGAAGCAAAAAATTCTATCTTCTCGAAGTCTTTTCTTTTTCCTAATGCTCTTAGAAAACCACGGGCTTGTGCTCCCAGGAAAGAAGATGCAAAAGAAAAATTGGCAGGCAGGCCTGCAATGATTTCATCTACATTCCTGCATTTTTTCTCCCAAAGCTCTCTTACAGAAAGGGGATAATCTTGAATAGAAAAAGGCACTCCCCGCTTAGGGTAGATTTTATTAAACACTTTTGGATTCAAACATAATCTCCTGATCTGAAAATTCACTGCTTTGCCAACAAAAACGTAAAGATTGGCGGGAGTACATGGGAATCGAACCCACCAAGAACGTCTAACGGCCCTTCTACTGGGTTGAAGCCAGCGAGGCCCACCAGGACCCTTCTACTCCCAAAAATAAAAATATATTTAAGCAGTATAGAAAATTTTTTAAAGATTACAAGTAAAAATTTTTCTAAATTTATTTTTCCTATATTTTTTGCATTATCAGCAAAGTCAGGAATCCATTCTTGCCTTTTTTTTGCTCTTTTGGTAAACTATAAACAGAGTGGTCTAAACCCAAAAAATCCTTTGGTTATTTTAAAAAAATCATTATTTATGCAAAAACAATTAGAAAATCTGGAATATAATACAAAATTTCATATTTTATCATGTATTGCTACAGGAGGCATGGGAGAGGTATATTTGGCAGAGCAAATCGGATGCAATGGTTTTAAAAAAACAGTTGCTATCAAAGTAATACGTGGTGAGCTTGTGAGGGATCAGGAAACGCTCGATATGTTCATTGGTGAGGCCAGGCTCGTAGCCGATCTCATTCATGAAAACATAGTCCAGGTCTACCACTTCGAGCAGGTAAAAGGGAACTACTATCTGGTCATGGAATACGCCCAAGGGCCAACGCTAGAAAAATTCATGGAAAGACAGAAGTTCATCAGGCAAAGCATCCCTGTGGATATCGGGGCTTTCATCATAAGCCGAGTTGCACGAGGCCTTGCTTATGTCCATAAAAAAAGAGATATAGATGGCAATCGTTTAAAAATAGTCCATCGAGATATTTCTCCCTCCAATATCATCGTCACTTACCAGGGAGTGGTAAAAGTGATTGACTTCGGTATTGCGAAGGCAATGAATATGAAAGTGCCAAATGAAAGAGAAGTACTTATGGGAAAATATCAATACATGTCGCCAGAGCAGGCTCATTGTGAAATTACGGATTTTCGTAGTGATCTCTTTTCCTTAGGTCTGGTTGCCTATGAACTTCTTACAGGGAAAAAAGTTTATGAAGTAGATGATGGACACAATCTGATTCAGGCAATGCAAAATCCTATTCGTCTTCCAGAAGAAATCAATCCTGATATACCTCCTGCTCTAAGCGAAATTATCATGAAGTCTTTATCCATAGAGCGTCCACGGCGTTTTTCTTCTGCCGTAGAAATGCGAGAGAAACTAGAGCATTTCCTTTATGATAGAGGGCTTGGCCCTACAAATGAAAAGCTATCTCATTATGTAAAGCTTCTTTTCCCTGAAGTAAAAAAACGGACAAATTTGTAAACAAAATCGTGAATCAGATGCATTAGTCACTTAAAAGTGAAATCTCGTGCAAAAATGTAAAGATTTTTCACTGCAGAGACGCGGAGAACGCAGAGAAGAATAAAAAATATAAAATTTTTCCTCTGCGACCTCTGCGCCTCTGCAGTAAATTTTTTTCTTTTTGATTACGGTTTATCACTGTTAGATGTTATGCATTTGATCCCATTGATTTTGTAAGCTTTGGATTGTATCAGCATCTAAAGCTGTTTCTCCATATAGATTTTTTTCCCAATGGGGCATGAACTCCCAGGCAAAAGAGTAAAGAGGCGTACAAGGAGGAATGATCTTTAGATATTCTCTTATGGTCTGGGAATTTTTTTTAGGAATTGCATATTTTTTTTCTACAAAAGAGCAGAATTCGTTCCCTATTTTTTGTAGTATGAAGGATCGTTCTGTAAAGCGGATTTGTTCTTTTATGCTTCCTCTTTTTAGCTGTCTTTTCTTCCATAGCATAGCAAGCAAGCCAAAAGAAAGGAAAACCACAAAGATTCTTATAGTACCATCTCCCTTCCAGGATAGATTTTTTTCTTTCCAATCCCTGACGGCTTCTAAAATCGCTTCCCAAAAGCCAGACAGAAAGCTCCTTTTCTCTTGCAAACTTTGCTGTAGAGAAGAAGAGGATGTTGGTTCTACTGTCTGCCAGCCTTTTCCCTCTAGCCAGACTTCCGCCCAGGCATGGGCATCGGCTTCTCGCACAGTAAGAAATTTTCCCCAGGAATTCCATTCATGGACATAGTATCCTGTTGCATAGCGAGATGGGATGTTTTGTGATCTTGCTAACAAGACAAAGGAAGAAGCGAACATCTCACAGTGGGCACTTTTGCGATTTTGTAAAAAATCCAGGATAGGTTCCTGGCCTTTTTCTACGATGTTTTTTGTTGAATAGGCATGATTTTTTTGCAAATACAGGCACAGGGCTTTTGCTTTTTTCTCTTGTGATTCGCAATGAAGCGTTATAGAAGAGGAAAGCTTTACAAGGTATTCTTTTATAGATGCGGGAATTTGTAGATAGCGTTCTTTTGGGTCGGGTTCTTTATCAGATTGACTATCTGCCAGGCGTAAAAGCAAAGAATTTGGGTAAGGGGATCTAGGCAAGACAATGCCTTCCTGGTTTACGATAAACGAGTGATTCTCTTTTGCTACCCATTCTCTGCAAAAGAGGGGAAGAAAGCTAAACCTTGCCATAGAAGAAAGATAGACTATTCGATGCTCTTTGTTCCAGGAAAAATTTTCTTGAAGAGAGAATATTTTACTTCCCTTTTTATCAGGCTTACCCTGCAAAGTTTCGAACTTTTCCTGAGAGATTCCCCACTCTCCCTGGTTGTATGTATCAAAAATTTTCCCGCGCAAGTAGTATGTTCCCTGAGGAGCAAAGTAGCGCAAAGCTGTTTTAGAGGAAGAAACAATATCTTTGGATCTTAGATTGCTGTAAGGAGAAAAGCCAGAAGCATCTTTTTCCTGAAAATCGGAAAACCATTGCAAGGGATCCCATGCTCCCAGAGGCTCTCTATATTGTATTAAAAGCATCGTTATCGCGCTGGAAAGCAGAAAAACAAGCAAAATCAAAGCAATGCGAAGGCCAGTTTGCTTTATCTTAATATAGGAAATAAAAGAAGGCAGGCTTAGGGAATATAAGACAAGGATAAAGCTATACGCAACCATGATCGCGAGCAAAACATAAGGAGAAACGCTATAGCTTCCTAGCACAAGCATCATGAAGCTATAAAAAACCAGACTTGTCTTGCTTTCCTTTTTCTTGCAAAGCTCCAAAATAGAAAGAAAAGCAAATCCCTGACCAAAAGAAAAAAGCAGGGAAAAACTGAAAAAAGTTGCTATTTTAGTATGGCATGGGAAAAAAGTATTTTTTAAAAAGCAAAGCAAAAAAATTCCTGAAACAATCCCCAGACTGCCTTTCCATCCTGTCTCTAAACGAGGATGTTTCCAACATACCAGACAAAAACAAAAAGCAAACACACACGAAAATAAAATCATCTCTATGGCTGGTTTTACAATGGCTATAGAAGCTAGAGTAACAAAGGAAACAAAGGAAAAAGCGAGAAGAATGAAAGAATATTGACGATTCATAGAAAAATCCTGTTTTATATTTATTGATCCTACGTTCCGCAGCTTCTAGGAAGAAAAAAAGTATTTTAAGCAGATAGAAGTAATACTTACTCTTTACATAGTTTTAAAAAAACATGCATTTGGGTAA
>CALKWO010000326.1 GCA_938003875.1 uncultured bacterium | reverse complement strand
CCTTCCAGGTGCAAAAAATTCATACCACCACCTCTGGTGGTGGTAGTTGATTTTTATGGATATGGAGCGATGGAAGGCTTTTACAGCGATCATTTTACTTACTTCGAAAAATATTACAGCAATACAGTCTTTTTTTATCATTTTCCTACAAGTTTGTTAAATTGAGTGGGACAAGAGGGGGAGCTGATTTTTAGCATTTTTTGGGGAGTATCATGTAACCCATTTGTGGGAGTCTGAAAAGTAGGTTTCTTGGGAACATTGATATTGCGAATGCTGACAAAACGATATTGAAATGTTTCAAGAAAGTCCTTTTTTCTCCAAAATTCTTTGCCCATTTGCTGGCAATATCCTAAAAAACACAACGTACCTTTGAACTGCTGGATAATATGCTCTTCAGAACTTGTAGAAGAACATTTTTTCAACTCAATACAGATAATAAATTTTTTATTACCAATATTAGAAAAAATAATAAAATCAGCCCGCCTGCATTGCCCTTTTTGGTCCCCCGAAGCCCCATCTTTAAAAATATGATTCAATTTTTCTATATCGCCTTTGATTACAAGAGTATCATCTGGTAGGCCTGAAATAGTTACTGAATAACCTGCTTTATCTTCTTGTAGCTTCACTTGTTTTTGATTATAATGATCTTTCATCTCTATTTTGATACTGTCCTGAAACATCTCTTTCAGTATATCTATATCCGACATACTAGTCATCTCCCCATACAATCTCTTCTTGAATTCTGTTCATAGTTTCGATGGTTGTGTCAAAACTACGAGCTTCAATGCCCCATTCGGGATCAATCTTTGCAGAGATAAGCGTCTGGCAGCGAGTTTTTTTCTGACTTCCCTCTAATTTTATTAAGGCTTTTTCTGCTATATATACCTTGATTTGGTCAGCAGAAACAAGCTCTTCTGGTTTATATCCTTCTTGTTTCATAATTCTTTTTAGATGGGGTTTGTCGTGGTTCAGCATAATAAGGGTATTTAGCTCTTTGATGATATAATCGCTGTGGGTGGTGATAAAAACTTTGATACCTAGTCGGAGTAATCTAGTAAAGAGCCTGGTTATCCGTCGCTGGTTTTCTGGATGCAAATTGAGTTCTGGTTCATCCACCATAAGCAAATCGCCAGACTGAGCTATATGCCTCAAATAGAATCCAACATCAAGAAGAGATCTTACTGCACTAGAACTTTCATCCATAGTAAGTTTTACATGGCTACTTTTGGGTATATAATAAAGCTCATCATTCCTGTTTACAGCATATTCTCCCCCAATAATATCAGCAAAATCTCTCAGCAAATCGGAATGTTTTTCCTGAATAAAACTATTTTGCTTTGCAAATTTTTCCAGTTGCCGGATGAAATCTACATTGTTTTTTACAGGTAAAGCGTAATCTCTATAATTTTTTAAAAAAAGTTTTATAGGATTGATATTTTTATTTTTATCTGATTTACTTATTTCTTCAAGCAAACGATTTCTTGTGAAATCCAATTCTCTGCGAAAGATAGCCGCTCCTGTTCGTTCTGCACTCGCAATGAAAGGCTTTGGAAAAAAACGATTGAAAAGGATTTCCTTGATAGCATCGTTGAGGAAATGAGAGATAATATCTTTAGGGAATTCCATCTTTTCTTTTTCTACTAAAAGGGTAACTACCAAATCATTGCTTTCCTTACTTTTAGTGATGGAAAAAAATTTAATATCATTGACTGAGGTAATCTGGTTATGATATTGGCCTTTCAGTTGGATAGCCTCTGAATCCAGATCAATTCTAAATTCTGCTTCTTTGAAGCGATTTTCCGAAGCGGCAAATACATTGGCTAATTGTTTTGTATATTCCTGACAGCCTTTTGTAAGTATTTCTTGCGACTTTTCCAGATAAGATAGAAGATTGATATGCACTATACCATTAGCCAACAATTGTTCAATTTTTTCCCCCTCTATTTCAACAGAAAATGCCTCTCTCCAAAACGATAGAAAACCAAAATAAGCATAGGTTGCGTATGTTTTACCTGTATTGTTTTCTCCACAGATAATGGTTATATCTCCTGGAGAGAATTCTGCTTGTTTGAGTATTCCAAGATTTTTGACATGTATTTTCATAATTTTCCTTTATTTCTAAAATTTATAGAAGATGATCCAATTCATGTCGGAATATGCGGGCAAGAGCTATGGATAGATGTCAGGGATAGGCTTTTTCATTCTGGGAATAGTCATGCTACTGATGTGCATGCCGAAAATCCTATAGGCAAAAAAAAATCGTCATAAACTTTTTGGGGTTCATGACGAGTCTTTCTTGGCTCCCCGAACAGGACTTGAACCTATAACCTAATGGTTAACAGCCATCCGCTCTACCGATTGAGCTATCGGGGAATATTTTTTTAATTCAATAGCTTATTTATAGCAAAAATGGAGGCGATTGTCAAGAATTTTTTTGTATTTTTTTTAAAAAGATTGTTATTGTTTGGTGAAAAAGGAGTTGGGATTTAGGGGAAAATAAAAAATGATATTTTTTGAGGGAATTATCTATGCAAGGCTATTGCTGAAATTGTCCAAAACGAGAATTTATTTCATATAGGGTATTGGCAAAGACGCAGGGATTGCGCTGGCGTTGGGCTTTTGAGGAGACAAGGCATTTTGGTACACCCCTGAGGCTACAATTTTTTGCTTGTACAGTCTGTAGGTGCAGGGGTGTCCAAAAAATACTATCTATTGGGATAAGGCGATATTCAGTGCAATCACTGCGTTTTCCTCTATACCATCTAAAGGTTTTTGTTGATCAAGTCAGATGAATCTGGCAATTTTTATCATACCAGGCTTTCCAGAATCTCCTTCTATGGTGATATTGACATCGCAAAACAATCTGAGGACAGAGGCATTGGTTACGATATGATCGCTGGTACAGGAAACATGGTAACAAGATTCTCTGTCTGCAAAGGCAAGAGGGAGAAGGAGCTGGTCTCCAAGGTGTTCTTCTATAGGAGAATTGGTATGCCAGAAGTCCTGGAAATAGCCTAGCAATTCTTGGGCTACTTTTTCGGCGGGCTTTCCTCTTTCTCCCAGAGCAGTGAATCCAGCAACATTTTCTTGAAACTCAGCGCATAGAAATAAAACATTGCCTGGATCTACGGAAGGATAAGGCAGTAGAGTGGTTTCTAAAAAATTTTCCAAGGAAAGCTGTTTTAAACCATAGTGAACTTTTTCTATCTCTCGTTTGGCGACATGCTCTGGCAGTCCGCTGGAAATGCAATATAAATGGAGCTTTACAAGCGGTGTTCTTTGATTTTGGACAAAAGCATTCAGCTTTGAAGCTGGCTGTAAATCAGCTTCAAAGAAACCTTTGCCTTTAGGATAGTAGCCTGCCTGGGTTAATTTCAAGGACAAGCAGATTCCTGTTTTCTGCAATTCTTTTGCCCATACATGGGCCAGATATTCATAGCAAGGAGACCAGGGAACATGCGTTCCTCCTTGAAAAGACAGGGAAGATGGCTTGCCTGCCATAGCCAGTGGGAGATAGACGGTATGCAGCACAAGCGGCATACAGCCTGCGGTAGGGACAGAAAATAAATATTTTCCTGGCCGGGCTTTACCAGGAAAAAAATGCAAATCTTTGGATTCCAGATGATCGCCTTCTGCCTGGCTATCAGAAATCTGCTTTGCTGCTTGTATGCAGGTAAGATGCTGGTGAGCAAGGCCTGGATTTTTTCTATTTGCCCTGATATTTTTGATATGAAAGGGTTTCCCTGTAATTAAAGACAGACTGAGGGCAGACCGCAGTATTTGCCCTCCGCCTTCTCCATAGGAACCATCGATTTCTACGATTTTTTCCATGAAAATTTCTATCTCAAAAGTTTGCCTATTGTGTTTTGATAAGCCTTCAGGAGTTTTTTTACAGGAGGTATGGAATTCATGCCTTCATAGAGGCCAAAACGCACCATGCCAACTGCTTTATCTATGCGTTCATGGATTTTCTGGACTTTTTCTGGAGGTAAATTGGTAGACCACTGCACTTCTTTTATCTCTTCTTTTGTAGCCTGTGGCTCAGCGATTTTAGCCTTCAGAGATTCGATTTCGGCGAGATAGACTTTCTCTTTTTCCTGCCATTCTTCAGAAGGTTGAGCAGGAGCCTGTGGCTCATTGATTTTAGCCTTCAGAGATTCGATTTCGGCGAGATAGACTTTCTCTTTTTCTTGCCATTCGTCAGAAGGTTGAGCAGGAGCTTGTGGCTCATTGATTTTAGCCTTCAAAGATTCGATTTCGGCGAGACAGGCTTTCTCTTTTTCCAGCCATGCTTCCATTTTAACCTTCAATTCTTCGATTTCGGCGAGATAGACTTTCTCTTTTTCCTGCCATTCGTCAGAAGGTTGAGCAGGAGCCTGTGGCTCAGCGATTTTAGCCTTCAGAGATTCGATTTCGGCAAGATAGACTTTCTCTTTTTCCTGCCATTCTTCCATGAATTTTTGTCTTTGCTCTTCTAATTCCTGTTCTTTTTTTTGCATTTGCTTTTGTTGAAGCTCCATCTCTTGCTGCAAATAACCCAATTTTTCTCTAGCTTCTTCTCTTTCTTTTTCCCATTGGGATTTTTCTTCATTCCACTGTTTTTCTTTAATATTAAATTCTACTTCTCTTTCATTCAAATCCATCTCTTTAGTGAGAATTTTCTTTTCTTCTAAAGAAGAATATTGGGAAAAGAAATACACAAAAGAGCTTACAGAGCCAAACTTTATTTCTTGCTCTTTAGACTCTACCAAATCTTCTGGCTCTATAGTAAGAGTTCGACTACCTATAAGATCATGCCTGCCAAAATCTTTATCCCAAACATCTATTTTAATCTTATCCCCTGCTGCCAGCTCCACCTGGGTATAAAAGACTTTGTCATACACTAGCATATCTTTTTCCACAGGGCTTTTAAAGATTTCTCTCCATTTGCGCTGGGTTTCTTTGGACACGGTGAAGAAAACATCGGGATAAGCCAGGTCTTTGCCTATTTTTATATCCCAGTTTTTTTTATTTGGTTTATACTCTTCTACGACAATTTTTTTGACATATAGCTTCCAGGTTAATGTTTCTTGAGCAAACAAGCTACAAGACAAGAAACATAAAATCAGCATTAAACAGACCAAATTTTTCATACTATTTTGCCTTTCTTGAAAGAAAAAAATTCGATTTTCTTAAATGACCAGATCATCTTCCATATTTCCCGAATCCATACGTTCGATAATATCCTCGATATCCTTTACCAGGACTTTAGCCGATTCATGACGCTTTGTTGGCTTTCTATCCAGCATTTTCATGATAAGCTGAGATACAATAAGGGGTATTTCAGGATTTATCAGATGGGGTTCTCTGGCATCCCTGCTTAGCCTTTGGTGGATTATATTGTAAACGTCTGGCCCCTGGAAAGGATGCGCCCCTGTTATCATGTGATAGAATGTAGCACCAAGACTATAGATATCACTCTGGATAGTGATGTCTTTCCCTAAAATCTGCTCAGGAGAAAGATAGTAGGGGGTACCTAATATAATTCCTACTGTAGTGAGGTGATGATTGCTCAGCTTAGCGATTCCAAAGTCCACAAGCTTTACAAGGCCTTGCTGGGTGACGAGGATATTCGATGGTTTTATATCTCTATGAACGAGATTATGCTCTTGTTCCAGATATTCCAGTGCTCTGGCAACCTGAAGAATAATCCTTATAGAACGATCCGAAGGAATTTTTCCTTCTATGCGTAAAAGCTGTTCTATGGTTTTTCCTTCGATGAATTCCATGACATAGAAGCAACGATTGCGATCCATGAATATATCATAGCCAGCAACAAGATTTTCATGATGCAGATTCAGCACTGTATAGCCTTCCTGAACGAATCGCATAACAGATTTGATATTTTTGAAATCTCTGGGAGGGAGGCATTTAACGATCACTTTATTTTGGTCACGGAGGCTCTTGGCTTCATAGATATATCCCATGCCTCCTTCTCCAATTTTGGCTACAATCTGATACACAAGCCCTTCACTACCCTGGATGCGGGCACCTCTCGCTGGCATATTTCCTTGCTCTACCGCAAGGTTTTGTAAAATCTCCGCTACCATAGCCCGAATTGCGACATAGTTCAAAGGCTTTGTTAAATAATAGCAACCGCTTCGTAAAATTTCCGATACTTTAGACTCAGAATCCTGATTGCTGCCAATCATATAGATAGGCAGGCATTCCATGTGTGTTGTATTTCGAATTTCCCGAAGAATCAGCAGACTATCCTGGGAAGATTCTCCTGAATCCAGAAAAAGAACATTAGGTGGGTTAGAAGTCAATATATCCAGATGTTCTATATCTACATTTTTAATAACGACTTCGTAGTCTTTCTGGAAGCTTTCCTCCAGATTTTTGGCTATCTCCGAATCCGTATTGGCTATCCATATTTTTTTGCGCCTTCCTCCCCATAGTCTTCGGATCATTGCCTGGCTGGCTGATGAAGAGGGTGGAATGGAAGACAGCACACTAATATCACCACTTTGCCCTGTTTTATTCTGGCATTGAGCTGTGAGCTTAACTACCTTTCCTGCTTCCCCTAAATCTGTCAGAGAAAACTTGACTTTTAAAGCGGTAAGGTCTGCTACTCCTTCATGGAAGCTGGCACTGCTGATAATATTGCCAATGCCTGGAATTCCTTTGATTTTGCCCTCAGAAGAAGAAAGAATCACATCTTCCTTAAAATCCGTTTTGACATTGTTATAACTGTCCAGGGCAATGATGCTGTTTTCTCCTTCTAAAGGAGAGTTGTTTTTTTGTGGGCTTTTGATATCTACTCTGAAACTAGCAAGTGCAGCAGGCTTGACCTTAATCTCTGGAGATTTGCCTTTCGCTCCTCCTGGTTTTTTTTCTTGCGCATGAAGCGTATACGATTGTAAGGTATTGAGCAGATAGAAGAGCTTGTCGGTTATAATTTTCCCCTGATCAAAAATGAGATCCAGGTACTCTGGTATCTGAGAAGAAGAATCTCTGGTGGTATCGCCCAAAGAGAAGACAATACGGTGATGTCCATGATAGCTTTCATCTACCGCACCTCTAAGATAGGCTTCCATTCTTAAGCTAAAGGCTTCTCCTGCAGTTTCTATGCCCTGGTGTTCTGTTGTGATCTGAAAGACCCTTCCTGATGGTTCTACTCTCCACTGGCATACCTTTTCTGTCGCTAATTCAATCTCTTCAGAATTGGCTTCAGTATATCCTGCCTTAAGAACAGGAACTAAAGTAATCTTTCCTAAGGACGCTTCTTGGGAAATATCCACGCTTAGTCGGATTTCCTGGGAAGATTGCGCTTGCAATACTTTGGGATTTCCTATTTTGGATCTCACCTTGTATTCTTTGCTTACATCTTCCTGATCTCTACGAAAACAAAGCTTGCTGGAAACCAGATAGACAGGATAATTTTCTAAATTTTGTATTCCAAAGGTGATCGCCTGATCGTCTTGCCCTTGTTCTACGACAACAGGGGCCAACATTCTTTTAATAATGAGTCTGGGTAATGAAGATGCTTGCTTTTGTAAAGGTTGTATAGGTTTGGGAATATCTGAAGTATTTGTCAGCATAATTTTTTCACAGTCTTGCGTAGCAATCTGATCTTGTATGGCTTGCTGAAAGGAATCAAAATCAGGAGCATCATCCAATATCTGCTGTTCCAAAACCTCTTGAGTTTTATCGAATAAGGGATCTTCTTTAACAGGGGCAGCAAAAGTTTTTTCTTTTGCTTTAGAGACAACTGGGTGTTCTCTGGAAGAGCGAACAGCAGGATCCAATTTTTGTAACCCAATGTTGGTTTCTCTGCTATCCCTTACTGTATAAGGAACTGCATCCATTTGCTGCGTAGATTTTCTAACAGACGCTTTGCGTGCAAACAATTCTCGTGCTTTTTCATTTTTACTCAAAACAAAACTCAAATCCGTATTAGCAGAAGATTTTCTTTTTTTACCAGGCCTTTTCCCTACTATATAAGGGTCTATTACCAAAAAATAGATCACTGCTATTGCTAAAACAATAAAAATAACATAAGTAGTCATAAAAGTATCCATTAAGCAATATTTTTACCCAATCAAAACATTATAAATTTTGAACCGATGTCCTTATGGAAATATTGATAAAATTGTAGCTCTTATAGAAGAAGAAATCAAAAGAATTTTTTCCAAGTATCCATGTACTTTCACTAAAAAATAGCAAAAAATATCAAGTACATAGCCTTTGGACTTTATATAATAGGGCACATAATTCAGAAGAAGAGCTTTTCTCATGAAATATACAATTTTTTTTTACTTAAATAACCAGGCCAGATGTAACCTAAGGTAGAAAAATTATGAAAAAAGTGACGAAACTTACATACCAGGAAAGGATTCTCCAGGTATGCCTTTATATCCAGAATCATCTGGACGAAGAACTTTCCTTAGAAAAGTTGGCATCTATTGCCTTTTTTTCTCCTTATCATTTCCATCGCATATTCCGAGGGATGCTAGGAGAAAGTCTATCAGAATATATCCGAAGGTTACGATTAGAAAGAGCTGCGTCTACATTGCGCAGAAGCAAGGAAAGTATCACGAATATTGCTTTTGATGCAAGATATGAAACAGTAGAATCTTTTATCCGTGCCTTTCGGGATCGTTTTCATTCGTCACCTTCAGAATATCGTAAAAAAAATGCTTATGCAAATGATCTATCTTCGCCCTGGTTGAAAAATTTATCTTTTAGAGGAGAAAAAAACATGAACGTTGTCGTTAAACATCTTCCCAATCGTAAAGTTGCTTTTGTTCGTCACTTAGGGCCTTATAAAAATTGTAAACATGCCTGGGAAAAGCTATGTTCCTGGGCTGGACCAAAAGGACTCTTGACTCAGGAGACATGCTTTTTAGGCTTATGCCATGATGATCCAGAAGTGACAGCAGAAGAAAAGATACGCTATGATGCTTGTATTTCCATTAAAAATCGAATTGAAACATCAGGCGAGGTAGGAATCCAAGAAATTCCCGAAGGAGAATTTGCCACTACAATCCATTCAGGCTCTATGGAAAATTTGAAAGACACCTATGCTAAATTTTGTGGAGAATGGCTACCTTCTTCTAACCGCGAGCTTTCGAATTTTCCTTCTATTGAAATCTATCTGAACGATCCAGAAAAAGTAGCAGAAAAAGATTTGCTCATAGAAGTCCAAATGCTACTGCAAAAAAATATATAATCTGGCAGTGCACTTTGTAAACTTTGTATTGATCAAAATGATCCTGTGCAAAATGAGTAGTGCTATGGCAATAGCATCTACTCCATTTTGCGGTTCTAGCATACTTTTAAAGAAGGCACTATTTATATCTTCTCTTGAAATATGTTCAACAAAATTTTGACTAAAACAGCACTTTGTAAACTTTTTTTATGTGGCGTTACTCTCTTTCAAATGGTATAGTGCAAAAAAGCATATAAAAAAAATAAAAAATACTTGAAATTTATATCTAATTAAATCAAAATACTATCTAATATCTAAAAATCTGAAAATTAAGAGGTATTTTGGCAATGAAAGCAAAAGAAGTATTACAATTATTGAAGGTAACCAGGCAAAGTTTAAGTAATTATGTAAAAAGGGGTCTTATAGAAATCACGATTTTAAGAAATGGGCATTATGACTACGAACGAGAATCTGTATATAAGTTTTTAAACAAAGATGTGCAGAGAAAAATAGTTATTTATGCAAGAGTTTCGACGACTAAACAGAAGAAAGACCTTGAAAATCAAATAGAATTATTAAAAAATTATGCTTTTATAAATGGTTTACAAGTTGGAGCAATATATAGCGATATAGCTTCAGGAATATCTTTCGAAAAACGCAAAGAATTTTTCAGTATGCTTGACGAAATTATAAGCGGAAAAATTTGCAAAGTGTTGATTGCCTATAAAGACCGAATTTCGCGAATAGGTTTTGAGTTATTTCATCATTTATTTGAGCAATTTGGATGCGAGCTTATGGTAATTTCAGAAGTTGGGTCTCCCAAGTTAGATTCAGCAGAAATTTTTGAAGAGATTGTAAGCTTGCTACATTGTTATTCAATGAAACTATATTCTGCAAGAAAGCGAAAAAAGATCGAAGAACTTGTTCAGGAGGAACTAGAATGAGGCAAGCCTATCCTTTTCGAATTGATGAAAATGATAAGGTTTATGCTAAGTTAAAGGAAATGTCGAGGACAGCAAAAGATTTATACAATCAGGCATTGTGGGTTGTAAAAGAGCATTATGAAAATACAGGACACATACTTTCGTATTACGACTTGGATAAAATAATGAAGAAGAAAGAAAATTTGGAAGGAAGCATCAACTATGGGCTTCTGCCTGCGAAAGTATCCCAACAAGTTTTAATGCTCTTGGGAAAAAATATCAAAAGTTTTTTCTATGCAATCAAAGATTACAAGGAACATCCAGAAAAATATAAAGCTTCCCCGCGCTTCCCGTACTTTTTAGCAAAAGATGGCTATTTTGTACTTATCTTCACAAACCAACAGGCAGTGATCAGAGAAAATGGTACGATTCAATTAACTAAAAGTCTTGAAGTCTCGATCCCGCAAAGAGAATTTGAGAAATATCGCCACTATTTCATTGAGATTAAGGACAAAAAGATAGTACCTATTTTCGCTCAAGTCCGTATCGTGCCTAAACTCAACGGTTCTTTCTTCCATGTCGAAATTCTTTATGATAAGCAAGAACTGAACTCCGATGTAGATATTAATCGTGTTGCATCTATAGATTTAGGCGTAAATAATCTCGCTGCGATGGTGGATTCTGAGATGGGCAAGGAAAACAGAACTCCTTTGCTTATCAATGGCAGACCACTCAAGAGCGTCAACCAATATTATAATAAAGAAAGGGCAGAACTTCAGAAAGAACTTAGCCTTATAGATAAAACTGAGAGCAAAAAATTGACACAAATGACGGATTTTAGAAATCAAAAAATCCAAGATTACCTTCATAAAGCCAGTCGTTTTATCATTCGGTACTGCCTGGATCACAAAATCGGCCATATTATCATTGGCTATAATCCAGAATGGAAACAATCTGTAAATCTTGGTAAACGTAATAACCAAAACTTTGTGCAAATTCCCTTTTATAATTTCATTCGAATCATCGACTACAAAGCTCAATTGGCAGGAATTCAAGTAAGTATCCAGCAGGAAAGCTATACTAGCAAATGCTCCGCTCTCGACCTGGAAAAAATAGCTAAACATGAAGACCATGTTTATGCAGGGAAGAGAATCAAACGCGGTTTGTTTGCTTCTGCTTTGGGTGTTATTATCAATGCCGATATTAATGGAGCTTTGAATATTTTGCGCAAAGCCATTGGAGATAATTTTCTCCAACCTTTTATTCAAAAAGTAGCCCGGCTAATACCGAGTAGTGGTTATTTGTCCTATCCATTGAAGGTTTGTTTATAAAATATATAATATTTTTTTATATATTTATAACTTTCTTTCATAAAACCGGTACATAATATCGACAGTGTTTATCAGAGGTAACGCCACATAACGATTTAGAAACATCATCCTGCTTGCAATATGCTTGTTTTCTAACTTGACAATGTTAAATTCCACATATTGGCTAGCAATGACTTATAGCGAAAATTGCATTTAATTCGTAATCTTAATCTTAATCTTAATCTTAATCGTTATCTTAATCTTTTTTTGATAACGATTAAGATTAAGATAACGATAATGAATTAATGCATAAATCTTTCGTAAGCTCTTGCTAATCAATAATCCAGATTTAACATTATCAAACTAATAATGTCAAAAAAAATTGGTCTTCTATTCATACCCAATCTGCTGGCTAAAAACAATCTATTCTTTCGAGTTTTCCTTTTCTTTCCTTCTTTTGATCACAATTATTTTACTTGCTGTAATCTCGCCCCAATGCAATCTATAAAAATTTTACCGATTTTTTCGCACTTCTTCTTTAGGAAACTATATAAAAATGGTTACACAGAATAAAATTCTTCTTTTGGCTTCTTTTTTTGTTGTCGGATTGGATCTGTTTTTTCTTCATAATCAGGAATCAGCACTGAGGATTTTTCCTTCCGCTTTTCTTTTGTTTTTTTTGGGTTTTTATTATAAAATACATCCTTCGGAATATGGATTTACCTGGAAAATAGAGCCGTCCTGTAGCTACTGGATCAAAGCTTTGCTGGTGATAGCGGCAATCATGGGGGGCTTTTGTGTTGGGGCTTTTGCTGTCTTCAAGATAGCAGGCATGCCCCTACCCCAGTATACTTTATTCCAAAACGATGTTCAGTTCGTACATTGGATGATTTTTGCCTGTTTTGTATCGCCTGTGGTAGAGGAAACTATCTATCGCTGTGTTCTTTGCATTGCAGCTAGAGATCTTTTGGGAAATAAAGCCAGCATTTTTCTGAGCGGCAGCCTGTTTGCCCTGTTGCATTATTTCTATGGAAACCCTGGTTTTGATAATTTTATAGCAGGCTATCTTCTGGCATGGTCTTTTTTGAAAAGCAAAAGCGTGCTGCTACCTCTTTTGTTGCATTCTGCAGGCAATGCTTTTGTAGGGTTATTGCACTATTCCATAATGAATGGATGGTTGTAAATCGTTTCCTGTTAATGGATGGGAAAAACTATGAACTTCTATGCATGTAAATTTTATATAACCTACGCCTGTAATTCTCGCTGCGCTTATTGCAATATATGGTGTGACGATAAATACAAATCCTATTCGATCCTCCCCCTGGATCAGGCAAAGAAAAAAGTGGATGAATTGTATGACTTAGGGGTGAGGTATATTGATTTTACAGGTGGGGAGCCTGCCCTGTATCCCTGGATATCGGAGCTTCTTCAACATACCAGGCAAAAGGGTATTGTTGTGGAATTCACGACCAATGGGCTGGCTTTTGAAAAGAGCATAGAAAAAATTGTCCCTTATGTTGATAATATGAACGTTTCCCTGGATACACTCAGCTCAGAAGTATACAAAAAACATCGCGGTATAGATGGTATAGACAAAGTGTTGAAAACCATAACAGCAATCCAGTCCAGGGGGAAAAACGTCAAAGTTATCGCTGTCATGACGCAGGAAAACGAAAAAGATATGGACAGCCTGCTGGCCTACGCTCAGCAACATCGAGTTTCTGTTTATTTCAGCCCTCTGTTCGATTATTTTGACATGGAACTCGAAAAGAAAATGTCCTTATATACTTTGGAAAGAATTCTACATCTTTTTTATTCTCCTTTTGCCATAGTCTATCTGCATTTTCTGAAATTTTTGGAAAGCGTTTCCCCTGATAGCTTTTCTGAATGCTCTTCCAATAAAAAGATTCTAACACTGCATCCCGATGGCTCGATTGCTGTCCCTTGCTATCATCATTATGAGGAATCTTTGCCTACAGAAAAGGGAATACAGCAAACTCTGCTTTCCAGTAAATTCCAATTCTATCAGGAAAACACAGGAAGAATGGAAAATTGCAAAGGATGCACTATTTTCCCTTATCTCGGCGTTTCTTTTAGCTACCATTTTAACAGGATATTTTTTTACCAGGCATTTTCGGAAGAATACCAGAAAATCAAAATGCTTTTCCTGAATGAATATTACCCTGGACTCCCCCTCTCAATACCAGAGCTGATCCAGGAATACAGAAGTCTGGAAAAAATCCTGCAAAGCTCTATCCCTGATACCCAGGACGATGTTTTGTTTTATTATGGAACCAAAATAGAAGACAGGGTATATATTCCCTTTTTTCAAGAGCCGTTGCTGGTGTCAGAATATCTTATGGACAATCTGAATGAATACTGCTGGAACATAGAATATTCTCCACATACAGGGATAAAATATTTCTATCGCTCTTTGCTGCCTTATTTAAAACGATCTGTAGAGCAGGGAAAAATCAGCAAAGAAGTATATCTGGAAATTTTGCAAGGATTTTCCCGATTCCATATACAATGGTGGTGCTATTTTCTTCATCGCTACTATAATAGGAAAGAGAATAAGGCAGGGGAATCCTGGAAGCCATGTCTTTTGAACTATATAAACAAAATCATGGCTGCTATTTCTCATGCTGACAGGGACGATACCGTACTATCTCATCTGATGCTTCTTTATGCAACAATAGGAGAGAAGAAAAAATTCCCAATCTTTACCATATCAAAAGATTTAGAAAGGGCGGTCTTTCGTTTTTCTAGCATTCAAAATCTTCTGGCTTGCTATGCCTCACATTTTTCACAACGCTATCATAAGTGGATTCATGCAAGCAAAGCAAACCTTGTACAGATAAGAAATCCAGCGGAACCGCATGATTTTAATATGGCCTCAATGGACAGACAGAAATTGTTTTCAATCCTGGACTATCTCCAGGATTGTTCCTCAGACGAGCTTCACAATAGAGTCAGGAGCCTGGCAAAATCTATAGACAAAGAAAAAATTCATCTCATCAGAGATTTTATTGAAGAATATGAAACAGAGTACAGACCAGAATTTTTGCTAAAAACGATCAGAAAAGAAAGGTAGAATGTATGAAAAAAGTTTTGGTACTTGGTGGCGTTAGCTATGATACCATCGTCTATTTAAAAAATTTTTTTGAACCAAAGCCTCAGACAGTCTTCAGTTCTAAGATGGCAGAAATGGTAGGCTCGACTGGTGCAGGAAAGTCAGCCTGTCTTGCAAAGATTGGCTTCTCTACCACTTTCCATTTTATGAAAGGTACCGATGCTTACGGCCAAAAAATCGAAGACTATTTGAAATCTCACGGCGTGCTGTGCATAAGCGACCCCGATCCTAAAGGTAGCGAAAGGCATGTCAATATCATGGATGCAGAAGGCCGCAGAATCTCGATATTCATTTCCTATTCTACTTTTGAGCCAGAATTCAACGCAAAAAGGCTAGAGGCAGAAATAGAAACATGCGATTACCTTGTCATGAATATTATCAACTATACTCGAAAGATGATTCCTTTCGCCAAGGCATCGGGAAAAGAAATCTGGTGTGACATCCATGATTATAATGGTAAGAATGAGTATTTTAGAGATTATGTGAATGAGGCAGACTATCTTTTCATGAGTTCGGACAGCATGGAAAACTATCAGGATTTCATGTATAAAATGATCGCTGAAGGGAAGAAGCTGGTAGTCTGCACACATGGGAAAAAAGGTGCCTGTGCTATGGGGCAGGATAAAAAAATGGTAGAGCAACCTATCCTTTCTAAATATCCTTTCGTGGATTCCAATGGTGCTGGCGACAGTTTTTTTTCTGGTTTCCTCTTTGGATATAGCAGAGGGTATGATCTTGTTGGCTGTATGCGATTCGGAGCCATTGCTGGAGGCCTTTGTATAAGCTCCTCTGAGATCGTTCATCCTCATATTTCAGAACAAACCATGCTAAAGGAATACCAGGAACTCTTTGAAAATTGATGCCTATATGCCAGGTAGAATATGTTTACAAAAGAAAAAATCCAAAAATACCAGAAAGGTATCCTGATTGGAGCCAATCAGATTACAGTAAAGAACGAAAAATCTGTAGAATACGAAATTATTGCTTCCAGGAATATCTTTTCTTTGCAAAATCTTCTTATCCAGAATATTTGCCAGGGGAATAAGGCTGTCATTTATATAAGCCCCAATGTAAATAGAATTTATGGTATCGGAATAAGACAATATTTTGAAACGCATTTTTCCAAAGATTTTTTTCATATAGAAGTCATACCAACGACGGAATTGAATAAAAGCCTGGAGAATGTAGCCAGAATCTGTAGCGTTGCCAGAGAACAACACCTGGATCGCAAAGGAATTATGATTGCCATAGGCGGTGGAGTACTCAATGATATAGTAGGCTTTGCTGCTTCCATATATCGGCGGGGCATACGCTATATCCGCGTCTGTACAACTCTGGTCGGTCAGATTGATGTGGCCGTAGGTATAAAAGTGGGAGCCAATTTCCAGGATTCTAAAAATTTTATTGGAGCCTTCTATCCACCTATGGCATCTATAAATGACCTGACTTTTCTTTCCACATTGCCTCAAAGAGAAATTCGCTGTGGAATAGCAGAGACGATCAAGATGGCGATTGTTTCCGACCATGAACTTTTTTCTCTGGTCGAAAACCATTGGCAAAAATTGTTCCAAAAAGATTTTGACGATCCCCATGTCACCTCGATATTGGCGAAAACAAAGCTTAGAATGATAGAAGAGCTTTATGACAATCTATATGAAACCAAACTGGAACGCATTGTTGATTTTGGGCATTCTTTTAGTTCCAGGATAGAATCTTTAAGCAACTATTCTATACAACATGGAGAGGCCGTAGCTATGGACATGGCACTCTCTTCTAAAATAGCCCAGATGCTCACAAAAATTTCTGATAAAGACTATTTTTGTATTGTTCGTTTGATATCTAACGTTGGCTTGAAGCTGTTTGATGAAAAATATTGTGAAGCAGAAGAATTATGGTATGCTCTCTATGAAATGCACCTCCATCGCGGAGGAAAAATCAACCTTGTTATACCCAGTAAAATAGGAGAAGCCATCTTTATTAAAGACATCAAGGATATTAGTGTAGAATTCATACAGGAGGCTGTCTCCAGCCTGAAAAGAGATGCAAAATCTCTGGAATCATAACTCGGATAAAGCGTAACCAAAAAGAAAAAATTGATCGCAGAGACGCAGAGGTCGCAGAGAAAATTTTTTATATTTTTCACTCCTCTCTGCGTTCTTCCCGTCTCTGCAAGGATAGCTTTTTATATCCTATTTTTTTGTTTCCAGAAGTAAGCAAGAAGGCCTGTCAACAAAAAAGCTACGGAAGATGTCTCTGGAACACTAATATCTGTAAGTATGACATTGTCATAATATTGATGATCTTGCCAGGAAATCAATCCGATTTTACCTCCAGAATTTCGGTTGATAGCATCAAAATCCGCTCCAGTGAAAGTCTGAGAAAACGAATTCAAGGTAGTTGTCATTGTTTTTGTGTTATAGTTTACTTCAATCATGAGATGATGCACTATCCCAGCCGCTGCACCAGGAGTACTGATGATGCGCTCTGTGTCCCAACCCACACCATTTACCATACTAAAATTAGTGACATGCTGGGAATGTGTTCTGAGATAGGTAGCATTGTAGCTATTGATAGGCGCAGTGGCATTATCATTGATACCCCAAATGAAACCAATGTGGTTATAATTAGGGCTATTGTTAGTATATCCATATATATCAGCTTCCAGCCTGAAATTTTGGGGTGTTGTAATCCCATTAAAGACTGCGGCTTCTACCGTTCCACTATATCCTTGCCCTCCATTGTCCAGAACACCATTGATAACGCTCCAGTTGCTGAGACTTCGGATGAATTCTAAACCAGAAGTAGTTCCACTGGAAAAATTGCTCTGAAACAATATGACTGATCCTGATGATGGATAGATCAGAATGCCTAAAAACAAGATGAAATATAGAGTTTTAAGTTGTTTCATCTATTTTCTCCTTTTGATAAACCTATAAAATGATCTTCTGTAATCCATAAAATTGTATTGTAAGCTCAAAAAAATATTATAAAAACCTAAAAAAATAAAATCAATACAATTTTGTCCCATTTTATCGTTAATTATCATCGCTAATTTTTGTATGATTCTCTTTTGTTCAGTCACAGAAGGTTCTGTTTATTTATCAATTGAAGTGATTTTTTTTTCAGACACAAGGCGGTGATACTCAATTTGTAATTTTTCTTTAGTTGGTGCGGCAATCAGATAGACATTCATATCTCTTGATTTTCCCTGTCTCAAGATAACCTGGTCTTGCTTTAAAAGAATTTCGATTTCGGGCCAGGATAAAGGTAAAAGATCATGGAATTCTTTCGGTACACGCTGGGTAGAATCCAGGGAAAGAAGCAAAATAACCGTATCATTTGGTTTGGTATTTTTTGCGAACATTTTTTTATATAAAAGATGACTATGGCTGCATCCAAAGAGATAGCTTCCAGTATCTGCTAATAATTCCATCTGCTGTCTGTCACAGCCAAAAATGAAAATGGAATGCTTGGGATCACTACGGTAGTCTTTTTGGTCACCACAACGGGCTTTATCTAATTCGTTCAAAACCAACCAGGCATCGGTAGCACGTGGAAGGAAAATCTCTAAAGTGTGTTTTTTTAAAAGAGTTTCTTTTAGTATCGGGCGTAGAGCAAATCCATATACGTTGAAACGGGTATAGGCATTATCGAGATATTCCCTTTTTTCCATGTAGTCAGAAGCTTTTGAAAACAATCTATCTTTCTCTCCTGATTTGCCACTATACATCAATCCTGTATAGGCATAGGCTATGCCTTCATGCAAGGTTTCGATATCCAAATCAGGCGTGGAGCAGGCAACTTTATCAATAATATCCTTTTTGGTATTGAGAAAAGCATGGAAAACTTCATGCAACAGGATGGGAAGCATATCTCTATTTTTAGAAATCTCTAATGTCAACTTACCTCCGTTAAAACCACCTCCAGAATTTTTTTCATGAGGATTGGCTATAGGATAAAAAGGAATACTCAGTTTCGCCCCTCCAACAAAAAGAGATATATCATTCGATAAGCTAGCTATCTCTGATCGTTTGCTGAGCAATTCTTGTACAAAGTGATCTAATGTCGCTGCTTCTTTTTGCATGAGTTGTTCTACATGACTTTTGAAGTGCATCAAAATCTCGCGTTCTGTTTGAGCTTCCTCCCTGGTAAGATAGCCTTCTTTGATTCCCTGGTCGATTGCATCATCAAGATCGAGATTTGTATAGAATGTTTGCTCCAGACCTTTGCTCCAGCCATGTGTTTTACGAATAGCACGATGTTGATTTAAAAATTTTGAATCTTGCTCATCTATGCCTTTTATTTTTTGAAAATAAGAAAGATACTGTTTGTGACAGAATGGACTCCATTGTGAAATCTGATCCACTATATGAAACAGATGGGCTGTCTTGGAAATGTAGATATTTAAGGTAAGAGTGCCTGCCTCCAAAAGGCAATCAGCCTTTATCAGGCCTATAGAGAAAAGCAAAAAAATAGCCAATAGAATAAGAAAAGTACGTTTCATTTTTTCCCTTCCGTTCTTTCAAATAGGGCGTAACCGCTAATGCGCTCAAGGATTTTACCCCGTAGCTTCCATCGGTAACGCTGTCAACTTAAGGATAATACTGTCAACCTAAGCAGGAGTACCGTGAGCGTGAACTACGGCTACGTCTAGGCTCACACTCACGCCTTCTGTTAAGATCGATATTATTGTTTCACTAGCGCAATTTCATTTGTTTCTCAGATCTTCGATCTATGAAAGGGAGCAGCAGGGATTGCGCTGGTGTTGGACTTTTGTAGTGGACAGGATTTTTGCGCAACCCTGTCCTACAAATTATGGCATATTTAGCAGGGAATAGGGTATTGCAGGCTGAGTTCTTCTACTTCCTGATGGGTTTTGGCTATGAGGTTTTCATTTGTGGGAGAGGATGCAATAGCAGAGATTTTTTTTGCAATGAATTGCATTTCTTTTTTCCCCATACCTTGTGTTGTAACGGCTGGTGTCCCCAGGCGTAACCCACTTGGATGTTTTGGACTTCCTGTCTCTCCTGGTACTGTGTTGGCATTGCATACAATTCCTGCTCTGGCAAGTGCTTTAGCAAGAGTGCTTCCTGGTAAATTTTTAGGTCTTAGATCTATCAACATCAGATGGGTATCTGTGCCGCCTGTTACCAGAGTAAAGCCTTCTGATAAAAGCTGAGAGGCAAGCTCTTTGGCGTTTTCTACGACTTTCTTGCCATAGTTTTTATAGGCAGGACTTGCAGCTTCATGAAGAGCGACAGCGATTCCAGCTATGGTATGATTGTGAGGTCCCCCTTGTAAGCCTGGAAAAATAGCTCTGTCTATTGCCTGGGCATAGTCGGACTTACAAAGAATCAATCCGCCACGAGGGCCTCTGAGTACTTTATGGGTTGTCATGGTGATTATATCTGCATAAGGTGCGGGGGATGGGTAAGACCCTGCTGCAACAAGCCCTCCAAAATGCGCCATATCAACGAGTAGCCTGGCACCGACTTCATTGGCTATTTCTCTAAAGGCAGAAAAATCCAGAATTCTTGGGTATGCAGAGCCACCACAAATTATCAAAGAAGGTTTGTGTTCTTTCGCCAGTTCCCTTACCTGATTCATCTCCAGATAACCAGTCTGAGGATTGACATGATAAGAAATGGCTTTATAAAAACGGCTGGAAAAACTCGCAGGAGCACCATGAGTCAGATGCCCTCCATCTCTAAGACCCATACCTAGCATGGTTTCGCCTGGTTTCAATAAGGCAAAATAGACAGCCATATTGGCTGGCGAACCAGAGTAAGGCTGAACATTAGCATGGTCTACGCCAAAAAGCTTTTTAGCCCTTTCCCTGGTAAGACTTTCTATCTTATCTACGACTTCTGTTCCTTCATAGTAGCGAAAGCCAGGATAGCCTTCGGAATATTTGTTTACCAGAACAGACCCTAGTGCGTTAAGAACATTACGGGAAACATAGTTTTCTGATGGAATCAGTCTCAATTCTCTGGACTGTCTTTGCTTTTCCTGCTCAATGAGCGAAAACATTTCGGGATCGTCAGGAAGAGAATTCTGTATTGTCTCAGTCTCTTCTTTCATCTTCTCTTGCATTCTCGGATAAACTCCTTAAACTTTGGTCAGAATCATCATGCGTATTTTCTGGATATACTGTAATCACGTTAGAATCGTCGTGATCTCTATTTGTATTTTCTGGATATACTGTAATGATGCTGCTGGCGTGAATTTTTATTTTATCTTTTAAAACTTCTATTAATCTCTCTCTAAAAAAACTTCTTGTCAGGGGGAAGATCAGCAAAAGCCCCAGGCAATCCGTTAAGACACCTGGCGTTATAAGAAATATTCCTCCAAGAAGAATCAAAAAGCCGTCTGCTATTCTCTTCCCTGGCAATCTGCCGTCTAAAAGTTCTTTTTTGAGATTTTTCCAGGCTCTCCAGCCTTCCATTTTCATGAGAATACTGCCTGTAAGACCTGTCAGGATAATCAGGGCAATTGTGTTGACAGGTCCGATATATTGTCCTATCTGAATCAGAAGGTACAATTCTATTGTAGGTACTACAATCATCAATACAAAAAGCAAGCACATTGTTTTCGGCCTTTCTTGGCTATGCTCCTATCAAAAGGCGATCACCAAGTCTTTTGTCAAGATGTTCTACAGAATAAATTTTTTCTCTGGTTTTTTCTATATCATACACAACTCTTTTAAAAGTAAAAATATGCTGATCTTCTCTTGTTTCATAGATCATATAACCAGAATCGGGATTGCGATCTCTGGGTTGTCCTACAGATCCAGGATTGATCATCAATTGCGAAGATTGCATTTCTTCTTCTGTAAAAACAACGGGCTGATCCGTTTCGAATTCTACAAGAGAAACCCCTGATGGGTCTACTTCCCATAAAACCTGGCGATGGGTATGGCCAAAAAAACATATTTTTAAGCCTTTTTTTTGCATGAAGCTTGCAGGTTTGAGCATATCTTCAGGTTGAAGAAGATAATCGAATCGGGTCTTTTCAGGCCCTGGCCTACCATGAACCAGAATGATTCTTGCATCATCCTGCAATGTACAACAAGATTGTGAGCCCAGGTAATTTTGCAAAACATCTTGAAAGTTTTCATCTTTTTTTACAGCTTCCCACAGTTGAAATCGTGTCCATTCTAATGCTTCCATCGCTAAATCCGTAGCATCTGCAAAGGATTTAGGGTTGACCACGGCAAAATCGTGGTTTCCCTCAAGGCTGAAAATTTCCAGAGCATGCAATTTTTGCAAAACTTCTACTGGATCTGGGCCATAACCAACATTGTCTCCTAAAGAGAGAATGTCCGTGATTTCATTTTTTTTTATATCTTCCAATACTGCATCTAAAGCTTCCAGATTGGCATGAATATCTGCAAGTAAAGCTATTTTCATACATGGTATCTTTCTAAAAATTTTGCGTTTTTTATTATGAGGCAAATTGTACTGAAATTTTTGTTTTTGTTCAACAAGAATTTCTATAAAAAATACTGGCTTATCTGGAAAATCTTTTTATAATAATATTTGGCAATGTCATATTAGAAAGGTTTGCTTTTTATTTTTTAAGGATAGGAAATTATAGTTTTACAATAAATGCACTTTAAGCTGTATACAAATATTAGCTCCAAAGGGGCGAAATATAATAGCTAGAGGCGTTACCTCTGGTAATTTTAAAATGTACATTTTTTTTGAGGAAAGAGAAATGGAACCATTTGAAAAAAAATCTTTGGATTTTTTGGTGGAATTGACTCGTATCATTCGTAACATGCAAATGTACAATGATCAACATCCCATTGTAAAAGCTGGTGTGCAGAATGCTTATAAATTGCTCAACGAAGTTCTTCGACTTCAGCCCAATCTATCTTTTGGTAAAGGTGAGGGTGTATTGCTCATCCAAAACAAGCAGATCACAGAGAAAAATGCAGCAGCAGATCGCTTCGTTCAGATGCTGGCAGAACGCAATGTCAGTGGTGTTATCATGAGACAAGGTGCCCCTATATCAGAACTGGAAGCATTTATCAAGCTCATGTCAACAAAAGCGGATAATGTTGTGATAGATGGGCAGATCAAACCAGAATTGCTGCGTCCCTTCAATAAAATTTCTGTTAATGAAATCAAATACCTTATGGTTGGAGAAGGCGAAGATCTGGAAAGTCTGACAGAAGCACGCAAGTTTTTCAATAACATTTTTAGCGAAGAATTTAAAGGGCTGAAAGGCCCAGAAGCTCTGGCCAAAATAGGTCAAATCATCCAGAAAGTCCTGCCCAAGCTCTCCGATATGAATTTCGACAATAGCCAGGATGAACTATGGGAATTCTTTGAAAAATCTGTATCCAGTTTTGGTGGGAGTACCATCAAAGACACAAGGCAAAGTTTGCTTACTTCTGTGAAAACAATGCCCCCTGATGTTCAAAAAACTCTTTTTGGCCAGGTAATACGATCTCCTCAGCAGCTTGAAGCTGTCATGAAAAGATTCTCCGATGAGCGTAAGGCGACTATCTTGGTAGAAGAAGCCAATACAGGAAAAGAGCTTTCTGGTGCTCTGGAATCTTTGTTGAAAAACAAAGGCGATATAGTCAAGCTTGTAGAAGCTTTGATGAAAAAATTTGGTGGCGATGAAAAAGGTGGAGGAGACTTTGATAGAATTTTCAAGATGATCCAGGAAATTGAAGCTGGAGATCGTGTTGTCATTGCTAAGCGAGGGGACGTAATCATTGCTGAAACAGATCAGGAAATTCTGACCCAATATAGAGATGTTTTGCAAAAATTGAACTTCAAGGTAGAAGTCGTAAGCAATGGAAAAGAGCTTCTTGCTAAATTAAGAAAAGAAGAGACAAGACCAAACCTTGTTGTGATGGATATCAAGCTGCCAGAAATGAGTGGTCTGGAAGTTTTGTCTGCATTGGATATGGAAAGAATCCGAATTCCTGTGATTATAGGCACTTCTATGGCCAGTGCTAAAAGTTCCTTTGAAGTCCAGATGTATTATAAACAGAAATTTTTCGCAAAGCCTGTCAATATATCTGATTTTTTGGAAGCGGTAGAAGAATTCTGTCCTAAGCCAGAAGAAGAAAAGACACCAGAGGAGGTAAAAGCGGGCCATGCGGAGCCTGAGCTTTCCGAAGAAATGAAGGCCGAATTGAGCAAAGCAAAGGAAATTCAACGGAATCTTATGCCCAGACAATTCCCACCAACACCAGGATACGAATTGTACGCTTTTTATAAACCTTATGATCAGATAGGTGGAGACTATTATGATGTGATTCCAATCGATGCTGACCATGTAGGTATTTTGATCGCTGACGTATCGGGTCATGGTATTTCTGGTGCTATGGTCATGGTTATGGTTCGCTCTGCAATTCGCGCCTGGGTTAATACAACAACATCTCCAAAAGAGCTTCTGATGAAAGTAAATCCCATCATTGCAAGAGATATATTACCAGGTCTTTTTGTCACAATGTACTATGCAATTCTCAACATTCAGACGGGTGTATTGACGTGTTCTTGTGCAGGACACAATCCTGCCGTATTATGGACAGCAAAGGATAAAAATCCTGTCTTTACCCAAAAAGGCGGTATGCCTATGGGAATTCTTGCTGGGCCTGCTTTCCAGGCGACATTGAAAGAACAGGTAATCAAGCTGGAAAGAGGAGATAGAGTCGTTCTCTATACTGATGGTATGGTAGAAACCATGAATCCTGAAGGCGAAGAATTCAGTGAAGAAAGTTTTTGCAAATGCATCAATGAAATGTCAACACAACGCTCTGACCTCTTTGTAAAGAATCTCGTACAGGCAGTCACCAATTTCCAATCTACTGCACCTCAGCACGATGATCTTACATTAGTTACAATTCGTTGTATGAAATAGAATTTCATAAGCAGATGCCAGTATAAAACTGGCATCTCGTTTTGAGTTAAAATGATCCACTACCGGAGTATGGAATGGAGAATATTCACACTTATATTGGGAACCTTGCTGTAGAAAAAGGGTATATTACTCAAGATCAACTGAACGAATATATTTTGATATTAGACCAGCAGGAAGATGAGTCACAAAAGAAGATCGAAGAGTTTTTGCTAATAAATAATATTATAAGCCATGAACAGATGGAACAGTTGCTAACAAGACAAAAAATCAATATTAAAAAAATAGAAGCTCAGGCTGTTCTGGACTATATCAAAAAAATGAAGTTAGTAGATGAAGAAAAGCTAGAAAAATGCCTTGAAATCCAAAAAAAAGCTGTAGCACAGAAAACCTATATTCCGCTACAGACTCTTCTTGTGTCTCATGGTCTTTTAAAGCAAGAGACAGCAGATAAAATTTTACAGCAGGTGGAAATCCAAAGGACAATCCGAGAGGCTATCTGTAAAGACGACCCACTTAGAACAGATTTACTGGGAAGAGTTTTAGGCGGATATGATATTAAATCTAAAATAGCAGCAGGTGGCATGGGAGTTGTATATAAAGCCTTACAATTAGAGCTGAACAGAACTGTTGCTTTGAAGATTCTCTTTGAAAGATTTGCTTCCAATAAACAACATCTTAAACAATTTTTTCGCGAGGCAAAGCTGGCGGGGATTCTGAATCATCCTAATCTTGTTCATATTTTTGAAATGGGTCAAGAACAAGGCTTTTTTTACTACTCCATGGAATTGGTAGAAGGGAAAAATTTTGGTGATTATATCAAAGAAAAACCCATGCTTCCTCAAGAGGAAGCCCTTAAGTATATTACCCAGGCAGCAAGAGGTCTGGAGCATATTCATAGCTTTGATGTAGTTCATAGAGATATAAAACCATCTAACTTTATCATTCGTTCTGATGGTATTTTAAAAATTATGGATTTAGGATTGGCTCGCGAACTTAGCAATGTCCAGAAAAAAAGAGCAACGATGGGAACTCCGTATTATATGTCTCCAGAGTTAATCCATAATCCTGAGCAAGCGGATCAGAGAGCAGATATATATGCACTTGGTGTCTCTTTCTATCGAATTCTCACAGGGGATCATCCTATTGGTGGAAACGACGCTCGTGAAATCCTGGACAATATATCTAAACAAGTGCCAAAGCCTATTTCTGCCTATGTTCCAGATGTTTCTATAGAGATCGAAAAAGTAGTCCAAAAGATGATCGAAAAAGATCCTATGAAACGATACCAGAATATGAGCCAGGTTCTAAACGATTTGGATCGTATCTTGATTATCGAGTAAGAAACATAAAAGCACAGTTTTGATCCGTAGCATATGTTTGTTTGGTCACCGTTAATTGTAGCCGCAGGGTTGCGCCGAAAAGGTCGTGTCTGCCCAAAAGCCGAACACCAGCGCAATCCCTGCGTCTTCGCAAATACCCTATAAATGGGTCGAAAGATTTTTGCCAATCCAGTCAGAAACTATTGCAAGAGGCGCAGGTTTAGACTGGCAAGGTTTGCTATTTTTTAAGAGGAAAAAATGAAAAAAATCTTTTTTCTATGTTTTTTACTTTGCCTTTGTTCCTGTAACAGGGAGGATAAGGCAGAGAAGACCCTTCCCAAAATTCTGGCGGTTTATTCTTACCATGCAGAATATCCATGGCAAAAGGCTCTTCATGAAGGTATTAGCGATACACTGGAAAAAAAAGCTATCTTAGAAACTTTTTATATGGACACCAAAAGGAACAATTCAGAGGAGCATAAAGCGAACATTGGGAAAAAAGCCTTACAAAAAGTATATGAATTTAAGCCTCAAATTGTCCTTACAACCGATGATAATGCGCAGGAATACTTAGGGAAATACCTGGTAGGCGAAAAAGAAATTTCCATAGTTTTTAGCGGAATGAATGCTGAGCCCCAGGCTTACAATTATATTGCTGGCAATGCTACAGGTATATTGGAAAGACCCAATGTAAAGCGGACTTTATCCTATCTCAAAACGCTCTATCCTGATATAAAAAAGCTTTCTATCCTGACGGATCTTAGCTCTACGAGTAAAGGCTTTATAGCCTATTGCAAAAAATTGCAGTTGCAAGAAAAAATCCAGGATATCGTGGAGGTAGAAACCTGGGAAGACTGGCAAAAAGGGTTTAAAAGCCTACAGGGAGACGCTATCTTAATCTATATGTACCATATTCTTAAAGATCAAGGGAAATACGTTGATCCGCCTAAAATCATGGCATGGACACAAGAAAACATGACAAAGCCATGCATTGGTTTTTTTGATTTTGCGGTTATAGATGGAGCCCTGCTAGGTGTTGTAGAATCTGGTTATGAACATGGCGAACTCTCCGCTAAAATGGCCTTGGAAATCATGGAAGGAAAAAAAGCAAGCTATATCCCTGTTTCTACTGCCAGAGAAGGTGTCTTTATGATAAACAATAAAACAGCACAAAAATTGAACCTAGATATATCAGGCTTAAAAAGAATAGCCGATAAAGTTATCGAGTAAGGAGAAAAACTATGAGTCTCAACAAAAAGCTCCTTATTCTTTTTTCTGTAGTATTCTTTTTGGTCGCTATACTCTTTATCGCTGTAATTTTCTACATTTTGCCTGATCATGAAAAAGAAAACCTGGAGATTTACAGAAAAGAGCTTCTCAGAGAAAGCCATGAAATGGTAGAAAAATCTGCTGAGCTTTTTTTTGAATTGGTCAATCTGGAACTTATGAAAAATAAGCCTTTAGAAAATTTTTATCACTATCTCAAAGATATAGATCAATTTGAAAGATCTACTCTGGTCTTAGACTACCAAGGGAATTCTCTTTTAAAAGAACATTCCAACAAGGAGTTAGAAAAGGCGATTTCACTGGTTTTTATTGAAGATTGCATTAAAATTTTTAAGAATAAAACAAAAAAAACCTTTATTTTAGACAACTTCCAAGAGTTTTTGTCAGGCAAAGATATAAAATACAAACGGATAGTTTTAAGGGTTTACGACTCCACAAAGCTTATCATTTGTTACGGCAAAGTTTTCGATGGCCTTAAAGAAAGGCTTTCTTATATCGAAGAGCGCAATGATAAAAATTTATTCAAAATGCTATGGACTATCGTTGTCTTACTTTCTATTTTTTCTTTACCTTTGGGGATTCTTATAAGCCTGAGTATAAAAAAGTCTTTTTCTCAGCCTTTAGTATTTGCCGTGGAACTTTCCAACCAGATTGGGGCAGGAAAAATCCGATCTGTTTCTCATAAAATCAGCACTTTGAGTCTATCCAGAAAAGATGAAATTGGTACATTGGAACGCTCTCTTTCCAATATGATAAAAGGGCTACAGACCATTTTCCAGAATATCGGAGAAGTCTCGTCTTCTTTGGATTCCTTAAGCCAGGAAGTCACGGAAATATCCTCTCAGCAATCTACAGGTATTCAGGAAGTTTCCAGCTCAATAGCGGAAACTACAGCTAGCGTCCAAGAAATGAATCTGAGCGCAAAACAGGTAGAAAATAAAGCGATTAAGGTTACCGAATCCAGCACCAATGCCAAGATAACATCTGTTGAGTCACAGAAGATCGTCCAGAAAGCATTGACTGGAATGAAAAATATCAAAGCTCGTGTAGAAGAAATTGCTTCCAGAATCATGCAGCTCAGTATGCAATCCCAAAAAATAAGCAATATTACAGAAACCATCCAGGATATAGCAGAGCAAACCAATATGCTGGCATTGAATGCTGCTATTGAAGCAGCAAGGGCAGGAGAGTCAGGAAAAGGGTTTGCCGTAGTTGCCAACCATGTTAGAGAGCTAGCACAAAAAAGCAGAAATGCTTCCTATGAAATCAGAGAATTGATTCAGAGTATACAGTCATCGACCAATTCCACGGTAATGAGTACAGAGCAGGGAATCAAAGGTGTAGAAGAAGAGATGTCGCTTGTCAATAATACCGCAATGGCATTTCAGAAGCTTTTGGAAGTTATGAGCGATGTGGAAGAAAAAGCAGAAGAGATTCGGCTTGCCTCTACTCAGCAGAGCAGTGCATCTGAGCAAATTGCTCAAGCTATGTGCAATATCAACGATGTAATCAAAGAAACTGTTGCTTTTTCCATACAAACAAAGCAAATGGTAGTTCGTTTGAATCAGATGTCGAAAAAACTTATGGATGCCTCGGAAATTTTTAATGCTTAAAATAGGAAAACTGTCATGAACAAGCTTGCTTATTTTGCCCATAACTCTTTTGGGATTGCAGCATTGCATATACCAAATATAACAGGAAGATACATTTTTTTGTCTCTTTTTTATATTTTATTTTTCCTTTGTATTCCTTATGTGGAAAATTTACATAGATATTTTGCGCTAGCATTGCTTCTTTCTCTTTTTATCTGGAATTTGGGAATTATCTGGTTTTTTTTCCAAATGAGAGAAGAAGAAAATATCCTTTATGAGGGAATCATAGACCAGGAAAAAGATAAAGCTCAATTGAAATTTTATAGTAAGGAAAATTCTAGCGTATACCAATGGCCTTTAATGTCTATCATCACTTTGGTTCAAATTTGCATTATGTTCTGGAGTTTCCGCATAGTGCTTGTCAATGAAAATAAGCCTTATAGTGAATTGATTTTTCTTACTTTGGGAGAAATTCTCCATACATTTGACATTGCGGATATTCTCTATATTTTTTCCTTACACAAAAGCATCTCTCATGATATGCCTTTTGGAATACTGACTACATTCTTCAGGATTGCCATCTTTATTGTTTTTGTAAAAACTTTTTTGCTCTACAGAAGCAACCAGATTTTAAAAAAGAAAATTATCATGGGCTTTGGAAGAATGGTGGATATGGTAGAACAGGCAGTTTTGATGGGCAAAAAAATCGGCCAGGATTTGCTTGTTTCTGCTAAACATCCTCTTACTCGTATACGCTATGGTTCTGTAAGTGCCTTGGGCAAGCTCAAAGAAAAAAAGGCCACAGCTATTTTGATTGACGCGATTCGGGATCAGGATAAAGATGTCCGATGTGCAGCCATTGCAGCCATTGGAGAATTGGCAGAACCTAAAGCAGCAGAAGCCCTTATTTTATGTATTAAAGATGAAGACAAAAGCGTCCGCAAAGCAGCAGCAAAAGTGCTGCCGAACATAAAACATATAGATGCCATTCCTGCTTTTGCAAAAGGATTGAAAGATGAAAATGTAGAAGTAAGAAGGTGTGTTGCAGAAGCATTAGAAGTCATTGGACACAAGCAGATGCTGCCTGATCTATTGTCTGCCTTGAACCAGGAAAAAGATACTGAAGTAAGACGTATTATAGCACGTATTGTTGCTGAGCTAGGAGAGAAAAGCACTGTTCCTGATTTGATCAAAGGCCTGGAAGACAACGATGCAGAGGTCCGCATTCTTTTAGTAAAGACCCTGGCTAAATTAGGTGATCAGCAAGCATCCAGTGCTTTGATCAAGCTACTTTCTGATACTCGCGATGAGGTGCGTAGTGCTGCCGCCGAAGCTTTGAGTATAATAGGAAACCAGGAGGCAGTTCCTGAGCTTATCAAAGCATTGAAAGACAAATGCATAGATGTGAGAGCCTATTCTGCAAGAGCATTGGGTAAAATAGGGAATTCTTCCGCAGTTCATGCTTTGATCGAAAGCCTGAAAGATGAAAACAACTTTGTTTCTTCCCAGGTATCAGAAGCCATCAATAAGCTGGTTGACAAAAATTCCGTTCCTACCATTATCGATGCACTCAAGGACCCCAATAAAAATGTAAAACGTTGGGCAGCCCGCACTTTGGGAAATATTGGAGATAAGCAATCAGCCTCTGCTCTTGCTGCTCTTCTTAAAGATGAAAATGAAAGCGTCCGCCGCCAGGCAGTTCTTTCTTTGGGCAAGCTGGAAGATAAAGACTCTGTCCCTGCTTTGATAGATGCTCTGAAAGATAAAAAATACAATGTTCGTAAAGAGGCTGCTGGAGCACTGGGGAAAATATGCGATACAAGAGCTGTAAACAGCCTGATCGAACGTTTGCAGGATGAAGATGAATATGTGCGTGCTGCTGCTGCGAGTGCCTTGGGCAAACTGGGAGACAAAGCAGCCGTTCCTAAACTCCTGGATACTATCAAAGATGAGCATGAAGAGGTGAGAACCTATAGTGCTGTAGCCTTAGGGAGACTAGGAGATACAAGGGCAACCCAGTCCTTGATGAATGCTATGCGAGATGAAAACTATCAGGTACGAATGTTTTCTGCCTGGGGATTAGGGCAAATCAAAGACAAATCCAGCATTTCTGTTTTACTGGATGCGCTGGAAGATGAAAATGCAGAAGTAAGAAATAATGCAGCAGAGGCCATAGGATTCATCGGTGATATATCTGCTATGGGAAAAATCAAAGAAAGAATGCTCAAAGAAGAAAAGGATAAAGTACGCCAGACTCTTCTCAATACCTATAGCATTTTAGAAGAATTAGAGTAAGGAATTGGGAACTTATTTACAGAAAAAGTGTTTGCTTTCGGCCAAAAATTTTATATTATCATAAATACATACATTTTTCATAAAAAGGAGTAACATTATGAGAGTATTTCTTTTTTCTTTGATAGTGTTATCTTTTATTGCTAATTCCTGGGTGAATTCTCAGGAAATCCAGGAAGACAGAAAATTTTGGGAAGAAAAGCTACAAGAACTATATGGTCAGATCTATGATTTAAAACAACAGGCTCAGACAGACAATAGCCCTGAACTTAAAGAAGAAATCAACAGGCTTATCCAGGAAGCAGAAAAAATAGAAAAAAAAATACAGGAACAAATTGAAAAAGCCCAGTCTCAAAAGCAGCCTGATCGTAGGGCTGATAAAAAAGAATTACCTGATAAAAAAGACATAGAAAAACAGATACAGTTCAAGAAAAAACAGCTCAAGGCTTTGCAGAAAGAAATAGAACAGTGTGATGATGAAGAAGAAAGAGAGTATCTGGAACTCTACCGTCAAAAATTGTTAGAAGACCTGTCTCGCTTCCAAAAAGAACCAAAGCCAGAACAAAGACAAAAATTCCAAAGACAGGAATTTATGTTTAAAATGAAGAGAAATCAAGATCAGGAAGGAGAGCCTCGCTTTCCTCAAAAAGGGAATGAGATAGAGGGGAGACTACGAGAATTCTTGAAATTTTTACAAAAGGAAAATCTGCAAGAGTTTCAGAATCTCATGCAACTAAGAGACAAAGATTTCGATCTTTTCCGAGAACATCTGAAAGAACTCTTTAAAAATTTTAGAGAAAAAAGACAGCCAAAACATCAAGACCCAGAAACCCAAAAAGTATTGGATGAAGTAAAAAAGTTGGAAAAACAAGCTGAAGAAGAAAGCAAAAAATTGCAAGGGCTTTCAGTAGAAGAAAAAGAGAAAAAAATACAAGAGATCAAAACTTTGCTTGGACAGATATTTGATGCTAAAAATTCCATCCGAGAAAAAGAGCTTTTCCAGATGCAGAAAGAATGGGAAAAGCATAAAGAGCAACTAGAGAAACGACGCAAAAATAAAGATTTGATTATAGAGAGACGGTTGAAGGAAATCCTTGGAGAAGAAGGAGAATGGGATTGGTAAAGATGCCCTAATAGTAGTTATGAGATTATGAGATTTTTATCTCTGTAAAAATATTGAATGCTGATTCCTGATTTTGTAATCTTGTCCCTAAGGGCGAAATATAATAGCCAGGGGCGTTGCTCCTGGTAATTTGTAATTTCAAAAACATAAGGATTATTCTATGGTCAATGAGCAATGGATTGGCTATACACTGGGTAAATATAGAATCAACAAATTGCTATGGAAAAAACGTTCCAGTACATTCTATGCTGCCTCCGATGTAAATACGAATGAAAATGTTCTTATTAAAATGATCTATCCTGATATTTTTGCAGATTACGGACAGCAGCTTTTGGAAATGCTTTACCAAAATGTACGTGTTTCTCTAAGCATCCATCATCCTTGCCTTCCTGCGGTTTACGATACAGGGAGAGCGGGTGAATATTTTTATATTGTTATGGAATATTTACCAGGTGCTACCATGGAACAAATGCTGGTGCAAACAGGAATAGTCAATCCTGTTCAGGCCATATATGTAGCAAAAGAGATTTGTAAAGCTCTTTGGGCTGGCCATGAAAAAGGCATGCTCCATTTAGATATAAAGCCCCGAAATATTCTTTTGATGGCGGATACAGATGAAGTAAAGCTCCTGGAATTTGGTTTAGCAATGCCTATAGAAAATACAGGAATGATAGGTGCAGGGAAAGTACTGCTGGGTTCCTCTTTTTATATTGCACCAGAACAAATCCGTGGAGAAAGAGAGCTAGATCCTAGAAGCGATCTGTATTCTTTAGGTGCCAACCTCTTTCATTGGGTGGTTGGTCAGCCTCCTTATCAGGGCACAAACAGCGAGATTCTCCAGCAGCATCTCCAGGCTTCTATACCTTCGATTCGCATATACAATGCCTCTCTCCCAGAAAGTCTGGATGCAGTAATCAATATTTTAATGCAAAAGAATCCAGACCAGCGAATGAGCAGTGCAAAGGAATTGGAAAATATTCTCAACAGTCTCCTTATGCAGCTACCTAAAGCAAAAGCGATAGAAGGCAATGACGTACCCAAAGATGTAGAAGAATTTCTCATTACCAAAATTTCGCGTAGCGATGAAGACAAGATTTTTATTCAAAACACTCTCCTTGCTATAGCAGATTCTCAAAAAAAAGGAAACATACCAGATGAAGTCCAGATTCTTATGGATAAAATCATTATCCAGGAGTTTGAAGATCGATTTGGTTCCCCAGAAACAAAAGAAATGATGGAACGAGTGAAGCAATGTCCTGTACTTTTAAAAAATCCTAAAGCATGGATAGAGGCTAAAATAGCAGAGGCAAAATCCAACCGTCAAACACAAAGCCGAAAATTGCCTAATATAAGCCAGGAATTTACCAAAACATCCAGGATGAAGGTATTAGCTCAAGGGCAATCTCAGACACCTACTTCTGTAAGCCGAAGTACTGAAAAAATTCCTTCTCTGGATAACAATTTTTTGGATTCCCCTAAAACGCCTGTTCCAGGTCTTATGAATGCCAATTTGTATCGTCCTGCTTCCCCATCATCAGACAAGGGGCATAGAAGCTTTTCTGGGAGAAGCAATGAAATACCAGGTCTTGATAGTGCCTTGGAAGCTCGGATCTCTGAAGGAAGAACGCAAGAGATGCCTTCTCAATCCAAAAGTCAAAAAATACCCTCTCTTCAAGGCAAAATTCCAGAAATGCAGCCAGGCTATCAGGAAAAACCTAAAACATGGACAGGAAAAACGCAAGAAATCTCCTCTATGCCAGCAAAGACAGTACAAAGACCCATTACAGCACATGGAAAGCCCATCACAGGCCATGGAAGAATGGCAGAACCTATCACATCTCATGGGAGAATGGCAGAACCTATCACATCTCATGGTAAATTAAACGATTCTGGATATGATATGCAACAGCAGGAAAAGCCTAAGACCTTTCATGGTAAAAGCCAAATGTTTCCTGTCCAGGCAGATGTCAATAAAGCCTTCTCAGCAGAAGAAGCACTTGCCTCTGGTATGGAAAATATACAGCAGGAGCGATCTGAATATCTTAAGACTTCGAGTATGAATCGTATGGGAAGAGAACAAGAAGCAGTAGCACCAGCCCCTTCTAAAATAATAAAATCATCTCAAAAAGCGATGGAAGCTGTCATTGCAATACCCGCTTCTTCTGGGCAGACTCGAACAGCAGGAAAAAATAAAAATGCTTCTCCCCTGGATTATATCCAACAAGCTATGTCTGAAGAACAAAAGAAAAAGACGATGAGAACATCAAAAAAGAATGGAGAAAAAAGCCCTAATCTAATGCGAAAGTTTCTCATCATTCTTTTACTCCTGGGCTGCGTTGGCTTTGCATTATTCCATCTCTATAATGTTCCACAAATAAAGGAAAGTGTAGATATTTTCGTTCGTAATGTATTGGTAGAGCTTAAAATTCTAAACCATCCTGTAGAAAAAAAACCAGAAAAAATTTACCAAAACATCGAGCCACAAATTATACAATTTTGCCAGAAAAAGCAATACAGCAGGGCCTGGTATCTTTTGAAAAACACAGAAGTGAGCGATGAAACAAAGACAAAGCTTACCACTATCATTCTGAAAGAAGAAGCAAAATTTTCTATTACTTTGACTCCAGGCCTAGGATGGTTTGGGGAAAAACTCCTGGAGGGTATGAAGCGTTTGCCAACGCCAGGCGAATATATTTGGGAAAAAGACAAAAGCACAATGGTTTTTGTCCCAGAAGGAAATTTCTATCGTGGTGCTGATAATCCATCAGAGAATGCTTTTCCTGCAAAACAAATCTATTTATCTGACTATTATATAGATAAATATGAAGTTACAAATAAACAATATAGCCAGTTTGTTCTTGCCGTTGGACATAAGGAAGCTGTCTTTGCGAAGACATTATCCTTTCAAGGGGAAGATTTTCCTGTAGTGGGCATAAGCTGGAACGATGCTAACCAATATGCCAAATGGGCAGGAAAGAGGCTTCCCACAGAAGCAGAGTGGGAGAAGGCTTGCCGAGGAGGAGAGTCCATTCCTGACTGGCAGACTCAAGGCGAAAAAATTGCTATATCCCAAAATTCTTTACCTCAGAGAACTTATCCCTGGGGTGATGCGCCTCCTTCTGTCTTGTTCGCTAATTATAAACAGCTTTCGCCTCCTTATGATCCTTATAGCAAGACAGCCCCTGTTGGCTCCTTTCGGGAAGGAACTTCACCTTATTTATGTGAAGATATGATGGGCAATGTTATGGAATGGTGCTATGACCAATATGATAAAGCTTACTATCATAACCAAGAAACAAGAAACCCCAGAGGGCCTAAGCACCGCCTCAATGAATCCCATGTATGCAGGGGAGGAGACTGGGAAACAGATGCTTTTTCCCTTTTCTCTTATAAAAGATACCCTTATCATCCTGATGCATCTTATAATACACTAGGCTTCCGCCTGGTCAAAGATAGAGAAAGATGATGCTTGTGTAAAAAGTCTTTTAAGTATAGATAGATAGTAGGATTTTAAAGGATATGAAATGAGAATTTTGATGAGTGGAACATCAGGTTTTTTAGGAAAGAACCTTGTCTTGTCTTTAGAAAAAAAAGGCCATGAAGTCATTCGCCTTGTGCGTAACAAGGATAAAGCAACAAATACAGTCTATTGGAATCCACAAGAAGGAATTTTGGAAAACTTTCCTGCAATAGATGCTGTTATTCATCTTTCTGGCGAAAATATTGGAAATGAAAGATGGTCACAAGAAAAGAAGAAAAAAATTCGAGATAGCAGAGTACTCTCCACTCTCCTTTTGAGCAAGACTCTCTCTGAGATGGAAAATCCGCCAAAGATATTTTTATGTGCTTCGGCATGTGGATTTTATGGTAACCAGGGAGAAAAAAAATTAACGGAGGAATCTCCCCAGGGAAAAGGTTTTTTAGCACAGACCTGCCAGGATTGGGAAAATGCAACACAAGAAGCAAAGTCAAGAGGCATTCGTGTTGCATCCTTACGTTTTGGTATTATCCTGAGCCCTGAAGGAGGCGTTTTGGAAAAAATGATTCTTCCTTTTAAATTAGGGCTAGGCGGCACTATTGGCAATGGGAAACAATACGTAAGCTGGATTTCTTTGGATGATGCAATAGGGGCAATCGTTCATGTACTTGGTTGCGAATCTTTGCAAGGGCCAATCAACATAGTGGCCCCAGAGCCAACCACCAATGAAAAATTTAGCAAGCTCCTGGGAAAAATACTATGCCGTCCCACATTCTTTTATATCCCCCCTATGGCAACTCGTGTTGTATTAGGAGAGATGGCAGATGAATTGCTTCTTTACAGCATGAGAACGATTCCTGAAAAACTCTTAAAAGCAGGCTATGCTTTTTCTCATCCTGATATAGAAACAGCGTTACTGTCATTGCTCCAAAAGTAGAGAAAAAATTTTAAAGCCCCATGAAAAACATCATTGATGATCTAATCCATCTGGTATCCAAAAAAACTGGGCTATGCATACGAGAAAGAGATCTAGAAAAATTTCTCCAAAAAATAGAAGAAAGAGTAAAACAAGGAAATTTTTCAGACCTTATATCCTATTATGAGTTGCTTCAAAAAAATACTTTGGCTAGCGAAAAAGAGTGGAAAGAACTTTTTCTTCTATTGACCGTCGCCGAATCCTATTTTTTTCGGGATATAGATCAATTTTTAGTATTAAAAAAAATCCTATTGCCCAAAATTTTAGAAGCTAAAAAAACAGAAAAAACTATACGGATATGGAGTGCTGGATGCTGTGCAGGAGAAGAGCCTTATTCTATAGCAATTATTTTAAAAGAATTGCTGGGAGATATGCATGGCTGGAATATTTTGATTTTGGGAAATGATATAAACGAAGAAGTCCTACAGAAAGCCAGAAAAGGAATATACACTCCCTGGTCTTTGCGAGATCTATCTCCTGAAATAAAAAAACTCTATTTTAAAGAAAATAAAGGTCTGTGGGAATTAGATCCCAAAATCTGCCAGATGGTGAAATTTACACATTGCAATCTTGTAGAGGATGTCTTTCCATCCTGGGCATCAGAATTGCATAGTATGGATATTATTTTTTGTCGGAATGTTTTTATCTATTTTTCTCAAGACACTGTCGGAATGATTGCCAACAAACTTTCACAGACATTGAATGAGCAAGGCTATCTTATTACTGGGCATGGAGAACTTTATGCTCAAAAGCTAAAATATCTTAAACCTAAAATATATAATGGGTGTGTGGTATATCATAAAAAAACACTGGCAGAAATCCAAAGTGCTGCTTTTATTGCTCCTGAAAAAATAGCAAACAGACGAACCAACACACCCCCTAATATCCTAATCAAAATTTTACCAGAGACAAAAAAAAATATCTTTCAGAAAACTTCTTCGCCCTCTTTCTTAGAAAAAGAAAAGCTCACGATAGAAGATATACAGCTCCTCTTCAAAAAAGCAGACTACAAAAAAGTAGTGGAGGAAGGAAAAAAAATCTGCCTTCTGTGTGACGATAGCCTGGAATTGCTTTTTCTTATGGCTCAATCCTATGCTAATATGGCAAAGTATGAGAATGCAATACGGATGTGTTTGAAAATCATCAAAAAAGAAATATCCTATATGAAGGCCTATTTTCTTTTGTCCCAGATATATAAAATTTTAGGCGATAGAGATAAAGCTAAAAGTTTTCTGCAAAATGTGATATATCTTGATCCCTATTTTGTGTTAGCATACATAGAATTAGGAGAGCTTTGGGAAGATGAAGGAGACTCTAAAAATGCAAAAAAAATGTTTTCGACTGCCTTAGAAATTTTAGAATCTTTGCCTCATACTCCCGTTTTGCCATATAAAGAGATTACAACAGAAGAATTGATAAAATATCTGCAAAAGATACTAAAAAAATATTAAAGATTCAGACTCATTCTTTGCTTCAAAAATCTTCTAAATACAAACCCAGGGCTCGCCCTGGGTATTTTTTTTCCAAAAAGGATTGAAAAATACAAACGGAAAGATATAATAAAATTTACAAGTTTTTGCAAATTTTGTGGTAACATACCGCCTGCTGGAGCAGATGCTATTATCATAGCAATCTCATCTGGCACATTTTTTTTTGTAATGTAGTCAAAAATGATTTACTACAACCTACGTTCCGCAGCTTCTAAGGAAAGAATTTTGATTTTTTTAGTTTGTTC
>CALKWO010000325.1 GCA_938003875.1 uncultured bacterium | reverse complement strand
CGGCGCAACCCTGCGGCTACAAATCATTGCAATGTAAGTGATTATTGCTTAACACATATGATGGCGACCACCACGAACATCGGCTACGAGTACAATTACGAATCTAAACATATGTAGCCTTCGCAAATGGGGAAGTTATTTGTGTTCATCTGTGGTTCTCTTCTTGTTTTTCTCTGTGTTCTCTGTGGCAAAATTTTAAATTATGCCTGTTCTCAGAATATTTCCAGGAACAGAATTTGCTTTGAACCAGGCTTCTAAGCGATTTAGCCCTTCTTCTATGCTGATAATAGGCGAGTATCCCAAATCATTTTTGGCAGCTTGTATATTAAACCAATGGGGTGTAGAAAGCTGATGAGCTAGAAATCTTGTCATCGGTGGCTCTGCAGATATAGAAAATAAAGAATAGGCAGTTTCGCAAAACAATCCTGCTAGAAAGGCAACACGAGCAGGGATATGCTTTTGGATGGGAGAGATACCTGCTGCGTGGAGTATCTGGTTGATGAGTTCTTTGGCTGGAACTGGTTTATCCTGAGAAAGAAAATACACCTTTCCTGATGGTGCTTTTCCATAGACTAAACGGTCTAGCGCAAGAAGATGTGCATAAGCAGCATTATCCACATAGATAGAATCAATGAGGTTTTTGCCATTACCTACGATTCTTAGTCTTCCCTGTTTTGCTTTTGCAATGATACGAGGTACAAGATGGTTGTCCTCTGGTCCCCAGATAAGATGAGGGCGAAGAGCACAAGTGGCCATAGCTGAGCTATTGGAAGCAAGCACAAGCCTTTCTGCCTGCGCTTTCGTGGCAGAGTAAAAAGAATCATAGCGTGAAGGATAGGGCAGACTTTCATCTCCGCCTTCTGTGCCTTCAATACCATAGGCTACTGAAGGAGAGCTAGTATACACAAGCTTTGGTATCCCAGATTGAAGACATGCCTGGACTATATTTTCTGTTCCCTGAACGTTGCTGTGATAGTAGTCCTTATATTTTCCCCACATTCCAGCTTTAGCGGCAGTGTGTATTACTGCATCGCATCCTTGAGCTGCTTGTTTTACTAAATCTATATTTCCTATATCCCCCAGAAAGATTTTCGATACCATTTTTTCTATTTTCGGGTTTTTTTGCCGATAAATAGCATGTACCTTATCCCCACGGTCTATCAGCATACGAACGATTGCAGAGCCAAGAAAACCACTTGCTCCTGTAACGAGAATTGTTTGCATTGCATTTGACAGGAAGAAAATTTTATGAAACTGGGAATGGTATTTCCTAGTGCAAAAATAAAAAATGATCTTCCTTACTCCTTAAAATTTTACAATTTTTTTTACTAATGTTTTTGTAACCCATTGTTACAAAAAGAAAAATTTTATAATACCCAAAATTTTACATAAAGAATAAAATTCTTGCATTCTTTTTTGTTCTATGATAGATTACTTAATTGTATCAAAACAGAATAAATTATTTTGAAAGGGTTTTCAATGGAAAAAATGGAAGAAACAACAGAAAAAAAAGAAAACGTACAAAAGGTGGAAAAGCATTGTTCCAAGGTTTCTATTTTTGTTTGGTTTCCTTTTATTTTGATATTTTTGGTAAGTTTTTCTCTTCTTGTTTTGAGTTTTTTGGATACAACGGATCTTCCGAATGTAGGGCCAATCCCTTTAAGCAAAATTCAAAAATTTAGCGAAAATGCACAGATCATTCTTTTATCTGTGTTGCTTGGTATTAGTTTGCTGATACCCTTCTGGGCTTACTCCAGTAAGAAAAATGATTATCAGGATGCACCATTGGGATTGCCAAATGGCAGTATCAGAGCTGTCCTTGTACTCATTGTAGCCGCAGCTTATATCATTCTGACAGTTAGAGCAAATGCGTTAGAAGATGCCAGAAATATTTTTATCCTAGTCGTTATCCTCTATTACTTTTCTCGTATCAGCGAAAGTAAAAAATAGTGGACTATAAATCTTTTTGGCTAGCACCAGCTTTAGGTTATAAGAAATTTTAGGTATAATGTGATGATGCAAAAAAACTATTCTCCAATTATAGAAGAGATTCGTAAACAATATTCTAACTTTCAAGCACTTGTTTTATGCGATAGAGAAGGCAATGTATTTGCTTGTATTGGCTGTGACAATTATGATAAGGAAACAATAGGTATCATTATTTCTTCCACTATAAATATTGTCGAAAGTCATTTAGAAGATTTAAAATCGAAAGAGTGGCAACAAATAATAATTAAAAGCAAAGTAAATATGGTATTTCTTCGTTTCATATCGGAAAACAAGGTGATACTGGTGCTGGCCAATGATTCTGAAAAGATAGAAAAATTGTCAGAAGACCTACAAAAAATCGCCAGCATGTTGGAAGGGGGCTAACCATTGTTTTCAAAAAAAGAAAAAAAATATATCCTTCTATTGGATAATTTTGATCAGGTCAGAGAAGTGACAAAAACAATATTAGAGGGGGCAGGGTACAACGTTACCCCAGCATCTAATATCGGAGACGCTTTTCAATCTTTGAGTAAAAAAATTCCCGATTTGATTGTTTCTGAAATTGAATTGCCTGGAATTGGAGGGGTTGGCCTTTATAATCGTTTGAAAAAGAACGAAGTATGTAAAAATATTCCCTTTGTTTTTTTAACAAACTATGATGCCAAAAAAATACAACCTAAAATACAAAAATACCAGGATATTGTAGTTCCTAAATCTGATCCCTGGCGAGAGATTTTATTGAAACTCGAAAATTTTCTTCAGACTCGAGAAAAAAGAAAATCATCCACAAAAAATTCTAATTCTGCACAGAAGAATACAGGGAAAAAAGAAGAAACAAATCTGAGAGCCTCTAAAGAGAAGAGCGTTACAAAAACTTTGGAAAAAAATACACAAGCAGCCCGCCAGCCTAAAGAAATACAAATTCAATCTTCAGCAGAGAATTCTAAGGCTAAAAAGAAAAAAAGAAGACCTAATGTTCAAAATCAGGTTTCTCCTGGTTGTTCTACACAACATTTTAGCATGCCTTCTTCTATTTTCGACGCTAAAAGCATGGGAAATCTTTTCTCTAGCCTATTTCGTTCTTGTAAAAAGGGTAATTTAGAAGAATTTAAAAAAATTGAATTCAATCCTCTGGTCATTGCAACAGATGGAATAAAAGAGAAACTCAAAGCCAAAAGTTCCTATCTTGCCAAAAAAGAAGAAGCTTTATTTCAAGAGCTCAAGATGGAAGAATCGGTTGAGTATCTTTTTCATCAGGATGACTCTAAACAAGCCCAGTATTTGATTGAAGATGAAGATATCTTGGTGGAATTGTCTGATGATTTGAATGATGTGGATTTAACCCAAGAAGAAATGATAAGCAAAGAAGAGACTGATAGAATCCCCTATAAAGAAGTACCTCTTGTTGAGCAAAGTAAGCAGGAATATGAATATTCTATTCAAAAAGAGCAGGAAGAAACCAGCAAAATCCTACTCAATTCCGATGAAAAAGCAATCTTGATGCAGCATAAGATGCAAGATCAAGAAAGTTTAGTGGAACAGGAAACCAGGCAGGAGCCTATCAGACATGAAGAGGGAATAGATAAGATTCTTGAGGTCGGCCAAGAAATAACAGAACAGGAATCTTCCTCTGATATAGAAGATAAAAAAGTCAAGCAGGAAAATCTGGAGACTGAAAAAATACGCCTGGATCTGGCTATAGATAAACTAGAAGAAATAGGCCATAATCTTTTCTCTATGGCAGGGCTATGTTTGCAAATGTTTTCTTTGGATTTTAATGTTGAAACTTTTACTTTGGAAACAAAAGAAAAAAATATTCTTTTTTCTATAAAAGATGAAAATTTTTGCGTTCATGTTAGCAATAAGAGCAATCCATAAGGATATGCAATGTATATAGCATATAAAATTTTAGAAATCCTTCGATGCGAAGTTTCTCCTCCTAGCTTTTTAAAAGAGCCTAAAAATTTTGCCTTGTCTTTGGATAGAATTCAAAAATTATGTTCTGAAAACCAATTGAATCTATCTGAGGCTGAATTGTATAAAATTTTAGATCAGGATCTTAGCGAATACTTATGGACAGAAATTTGTGCTGCAAAACTTTATGTTACAGGGATCAAGCAATATGAAAGATCCCGTTTAGTACAATCATGATAGTTTTAAGGAAAGTGGCGTCGTATGAAAAAATTGAAAATTGTATTGTTCATTTTTGTTCTTTGTATTTTATCTGTTTATGCAAATGAAGGAAATACAAATCCTGTAAAGGCAGAGGCAAAATCTTTTCATTTTGCACAGTGGGCATGGGAAACATCCTATGATGTATTTGACAAGCATCCAATAACTGCTTACAGCTATTGGCGACCTGTCCTGAATCCCGTTACAATTGATTTGGAGACTGAATATAAAAGGCTAGAAAACAATATAGATGAATTAGGTCTCAATGAAGTTCTTTTTTTTCATCCTTTGATTTTGAATCTGCCAAAAGATGCAACTATTGCTCTTGGTGCCTATTTTAGGGGAAGTCAGGTATACCGCGAAGGTTGGGAGAATGATACACCTTTTATTGATGATACAGACACAAAAATTGAGATGCTTTCCTTTGGTTTTTCTATGATATGGTCTTTTCCTGCGGAAGGCTTGCAAATGCAATTTCTCATTGGCCATACATGGACAAGAGCTGAAGTCAAATCTCAGCTTCTATCCCCAGAAATAACGATTCCCAGTCCTCCTCCTTTTCCTCCTACAGTATATCCAGCTACTGCCTCCAAGCATAAGATAATCCAAGATGAGTCAGGCCTGGATTTTTCCTATCGCCTTACATGGCATAGTGAAAAAAGAAATTTTCTCCCTGGGATAGATATGCATTTTAAAAGCTATTTTCCAGTAGGTCATTCTGTGGCTACACAAACCATTCATTTTCCTACCTGGGTTCATCCTGTTGCAGGTGTTGTTCTTGCTCCTACAAAGGACACAGTAGATTCTACCAACAGTACTTTTATCAATGGGCGCATTTATGCAAGCATTTTCGGCTTTCTCGCCGATGAACAGCAACATCCTCTATATCCTAAATACATCCGCAAAAACTATGTTTCTCTTGATCTTGTAGGGGATGTCAGACATGTTGCAGCAGAACATGGTCATTGTTTGGGCATTGGTTTCAGGCTCAATCTAGCCGAAACTTTATTCTTTACCTATATGCATGCATGGGAACAAAAAAATAACAATTCTGATTACGATAGTATCAACTTAGAATTCACAGTATCTCTATAGTAACTATGTGAGTGAGTGAGTGAGTGAGTGAGCGTTTGGCAAAAGACGCAGGGATTGCGCTGAAGGTCATCTTTTCCGAATAGATAGTCATTTTCGGCGCAACCCTGCGGCTACAAATCATTGCAAAGTAAGCAATTATTGCTTAACACTAATGATGTCTACGCTTATAAACTATTGCAAGTTGACAGCGTTATGTCTATATAGAAAATATAATTTTTTATTCTTTAAATTATATTTTCTATATAGATAATTCCTTTACAGACAATGTCTTATAAAATAATATTTTTTTTAAAAAAAATGCTTGACTTTTTTAGAAAAAAGTGTATAATCCTTTCCAATAAATCAATGAAATCAATGGCCTCATCGTCTAGCCAGGTTCAGGACACAGGGTTTTCAACCCTGCAACACGGGTCCAAATCCCGTTGAGGTCATTACCATCCTAAAAACATCTCTAAATTTTCAATCTAAATCAAATTCATCCAAAAAAATTTCTAATTCAATGCTACCTCAAATAAAAAAATATGGAATTATTCCGAATAAGGACTATGGACAGAATTTTCTTATCAGGCAAGATCTTCTTTCCCTCCAGATAGAGTATGCCAGAGTCCAGAAAGAGGATATCATCCTGGAAATTGGGCCAGGAATAGGAAATCTTACAGAGCTTCTCTTACAAAAAGCCCAAAAGGTTGTGGCAGTTGAAAAAGACCTTCAGTTTCAAAATTGCCTGGGAGATTTACAAAAAAAGTATAATAATCTGGAAGTCTACTGGGAAGATGCAACCCGTTTCCCCTTTCCTCCTTTTAACAAAGTAGTGGCCAACCTTCCTTTCCTTGTATCTTTGCCTGTCACCTTTAAAATTCTGGAATACCCTTTTTCTAAAGCAATCCTTCTATACCAGAAAACTATGGCAGAGAGAATTTGTGCTTTGCCAGGAGAGGAAAAATATAGCAGGGTTAGTGTTCAGATACAACGGCTTGGCAGCCCAAGACTGTTGCAAATTGTCAAAAAAAATGACTTTTATCCTCCTCCTGAAGTAGACTGTGCTTTAATGGAAATAGAAAAAAGAGAGCCTTTGTTTTTGGTTCAGGATAAACAATTTTTCAAAAATAGCCTGGATTATCTCTTTTTCTATAGAGATGTTTCTCTGAAAGAAGCCTGTTTGTCTTTACAAAAGAAAAACCGCAGCGAACTTTTTCTGGCCTGTATGTCTAAACTAGACTATTTGTTAAAGAAAAAGGTTCACAGAATCCTTCCTCAGGAATTCGGGGTTATTGTAGATTCCTTTTCTCAATATAAAATTCAGATCCCTGCTACATCCGATGGAAAGAAAAAAAAAGCACAACAAATTCGTAAGGCAAAATCATCATGACAAACACCTACTTTTCTACTTTCATTCCTGGCACAGGAGAGATTATCCAAAAATTGCTCCCGGAAAGCATTCCTGTGGATAAGATTTCTATGATTCTGGATGGATTGATCGTATATGAAAGCAGCAGTGATGTGGCAGCGATCCAAAGACTTCCTTTTTTCAACAATAGCTTTCTTGTTCTAAAAAGTTTTTTCGATCTACAAGAAAATGCTATTGGAGAGATGATGAAAAAAAGCTGGAAAGATAAACGCCTGGAAGAAAGAATCCCCAGAAAAATACAGCAAAGACAAAAAACTTTTCGCATCATTGCTTCTCAGGAAAACCAGACAGTGACTATGGACACTAATCTCCTGAGAAATTGGGAAAGAAAAATCGAAAAATTGCTTTGCTTCACTATCAATCGAAGTAAGCCCGATATAGAATTCTGGTTTCTTTACCGTAGAGAAGGATATGGCTTTTTCGCTATGAGGCTTACCACCCATACAGCGTACGAAAAAATCCTGGAAAAAGGAGAGCTTCGTCCTGAACTATCATATCTTTTAGCCTACCTTGCACAACCAAATCCAGAAGATATTCTTTTAGATCCCTTTTGTGGCTCTGGTGCCATACCGATGGCATTGACACACTTTGAACATAGAAAAATCATCGCTTCAGACAATTCCCAGGAAAAAATCGCCAAATTTCAAAAAAAGGCACATCAGGAAAAAAAAGAACTAGAAATCCAATGTTTGGATGCCTTACAATTGGATAGAGTCTATAAAAAACAAGTTCATAAAATTATTACCGATCCGCCCTGGGGTTTATTTGCTATGCCAAATACCGACTTAGGTGAATTCTATACTCAAATGCTACAATCGTTTCTATCTGTGCTTCAGGAAAATTTTACCATGGTTTTACTCATAGGCCAAAAAGAGGTTTTTGAGAAAACATTGGAAAAATTTTCCCATAATTTGAAATTACTTAAAAAATATAATATCTTGGTATCAGGCAAAAAAGCAGCAATCTACCTTTTAATGAACAAGAATTAAATAAGTCCCACATTTCCTCCCGCAGACTCAAGCAGATGCTATTAACATAGCACTGCTTAGCCTGCACAGGCCTTTCTTCGTGTATTCTGATTCCTAAGAGGAAAAAGCCTTTTTATTGTTTCAATAAAAAAATCTGTTCCTTTATTTTTTGCTTCCACTCTTTTTCTTTTTCTGGAATTATAATATCAGCAAGCACATAAAGCCAAAATGCTTTTTCTTTTTGCCCCAGACCCTGTGCTGCCATAGCAAAACTTATCAGATATTGAAAATCCACCTGATAGGAAAAAATCTTTTCTGTTTTTTCAAAGGCATTGTAGGCCTTTTCGTATTGCATGGTCTCCAGATAGGCAGTCCCTAATTTCAGATATACCTCATTTTTCAGTGTTGTATCGGAAGTATATTCTAACGCCTCTTCGTAATAATGTATAGCCTGCCCAGGCAAACAATTCAATATCAAAGAATCTCCTTTTAGTCGATAGCCTTTAGGATTCTTAGGCGATACCTTGATGACAAGATCAGCGTATTGTTGTGCTTTTTCATATTCTTTCTGTTTATTATAGATCATGCTTACCAACTGGTTGGTATAGCAGGAATAAGGATATATCTGGCATATACGAAGCAATTCTTGTAAAAGATTTTGCAAGCCTTCCTGGTTTAAATGACCAATGCTCATAGTGCTGATCTGATAAGGATCTATGGCTTTGATTTCATATTGTTTCACAAGTTCAGGATATTTTTTTTGATTCATGTACAGAACATAGATATCATCAAAAAAAACGATCTTATAGTCTTCGTTTTTCTTTAAGGATTCTGGCCTGCCATTTTTTATCTCCATGAGCAAAAAGGGAATATCATAGCGGGATGTAAATTTTTCTAAAACGCCTGGATACTGAAAGCAATTTTTTATTAAAAACAGATCTTCATCACCAAAAAGGTGTGGAATTTGCATATCCATGGCGATTTTATATTTAGGATATAGCTCCCATTGCAAATATCCACCATAGTTAGGATTGTGCAAGAGATTGCCACCCACATTGATATGTTTTAAGAAAGCAACGACCCCACCTGGAACATTCTGCATAGAAAAAGGATAGATACTTTTTTCTACGAGAGGTTTATAAATGTTATGCCAGGGAAGGATAAAAAGTAAAATTCCAGATAGCACAAACACGGCTTTCTTTGCCAGGCTTTCTGTATTCTCTGAAGGCTTTTCCCATGAGATAAGGGCTGCTTTTACAAGAGGCAGGTTCAGAAGCAAAAATTCATAGACAAACCGATTGCATTGGGATAGAAGGATTACAGAACCCAGGAAAAGAACAACATGGCTAATACGAACTTGCTTGCAAAGGAGATTTTTGAGGAAAATTCCGCCAATAGCCCAAAATAGTATATTTCGCAATGTAGCAAGGTCAGGAACAAAGAAAGAAAACTGAAAGAAGAGAAGGGATTGTACTGACAATGGGGTTAGTTCTGCAATATATTCTTTTGCATATTGTATGGAAATAAAAGGAATGGGCCAAAGATCGATACCATGAGGTGTACCTAAAAGAGACAAAATAGCACCAGCGACTATGGAGAAAAAAAGTATATTGTCTTCTTTGCTGAAAGATGCTTTATCTTTGTTTTTAACTAAGAATTCGAGGCCATAAGCCCCACAAAGCAATAGTAAAACAGGATAGGTGATTCCATGAAAATTCACCCATAGAAGAGCAGCTACAGGGAAAAGGAGATTTTTCTTCGATGGACTGTCCAAAAGCAAGATGGATAGGCATAAAAAAAGATAGCTGAAAATATGAGGCCTTACATTGAAATATCGTGGTGTCAGGCAAAGTATACAGGCAACACAAAAAAATAGGGCATAAAAGCGTACCTCGCGTTTTTTAAAACCACTATGCACATAGAAAAATATAACAAAAGCTAATAGCAGATATGCTACGCCCCTCAAGACAACCAGACCATAATAATTTCCCCATTCATAACACTTATATGCCAGAACACGGAAAAGCCAAAAATAGTCGGCTCTCTCTCTGGGGGGATCTAAAAAAGAGAAAAAGCTATTGTCTGTTATATCTCCTTTTTCGCATATATGTCTTCCCCCATTCAAATGATACCATAAATCCGTATCGGATAAAACAATCGGAGAGCTAAAAAAAGAATAGGCTGCAAGGCTAAAAAAGAAAAGAAGGCAGAAAAGAAAAAAAAAATTAAGAATCTTAGGAGAGAAAAGAGGCATGTCTTTTTCTTTTCCTAAAAATAAAGACTGAAGCTTCTGGAGCATGATTAAGACTCCTTTTATGTAAAAGAATTGTGAGGGATTCGCCTCAACTATGATTTTCCTATTCTAACGTTTTCTATGGTCACAGTCTTATTTATAAAATGCTATAGATAACAAAGCCTGCTCTTAGCAAATTTTTCTTGTGCCAGATGAGCAGTGCTATGATAATAGCATCTGCTCCAGCAGGCGGTATTCAGCCTTATTTTTTTTATAGACTATACATACCACAGATTCTGTTAGCACCAGCGATTATTTACTTTTATGTTTTTTAAAATGCAATATGGTTCATGACTTCTTCTGGTAACAATTGTTCCATGCAATTGGGCTTCTTATCGCAAGTCCTATTTCTGCAAGGATTACAGCCACAAAGATGCTGCAAGACAATATGTTTTTCTCCATAAGGTGCTGTCTTTTGTGTATCTGTTGGGCCAAAAAGTGCCAGGACTTTGCTCCCCATTGCTGCCGCGATATGCATAGGCCCAGAATCATTGCTGATAACAAGATCCGCTATGGACATCACAGCGCACAATTCTTTCAAGGAAGTTTTTCCAATGAGATTGACAATCTGTTGGGACGATTTTGCCGTAGATAGAATCTTTTCGCCTAATTCAGCATCTCCTTTTGCTCCTACCAGGGCAACGGTTGCTTTGTAGCCAGATATCAAATCATCCGCCAGCTTTGCGAAATAAGAAACAGGCCATTTTTTGCTTTCCCATCGGGTTCCAGGAACCATAACAATGCAAGGCTTTCCTGGAAGCCAGCGAATGGCTTTCTCTCTTTCCTGCTCGTTTAAGAAAACAGCCGTTTCTTTTTTTACAGTAGTCTGAATGAGTTTTTCTACAAGATAGGCATTGCGATCTACAGCGTGCAAAATAGAGGGCGGTACCTTTATCTTTTCATTGTAGGCCAGAGGCGAAAGCTCTCTGGCATGAGCAAACCCCAAACGTCTCGATGCACCAGAAAAGAGCGTAAAAAATCCACTCCGAAAAAGCCCTTGAAAATCCAGGCATATATCAAAGCCTTCCTTTCGGATTTCTTTTAACAAACGCCAGATTTCAGCATGTCGGAAAAGACAATTTTTCAAACCTCTCCATCTCTCTCTTTCAAAAATAAAAATTCTATCTATGTAAGGGTTTCCTTCTAAAATATCTTTATAGGCTCTTGCAACAAGCCATCCTATGAAAATATCAGGATGGCTTTCTTTCAAAGATTTCAAAACAGGCAAAGTATGAAGGATGTCGCCTAATGCGCTGATTTTAACAACCAAAATTTTTTGCATATCTGCCTCAACTAAATTACCATGGGCACTGCCCCTGGCTTATTATATTCCGCCCCTTCGGGGCTAAGATTGCTACATAGCTGTCTGTTTAAAAAAAGCCTTGAAAGGATTGGATATATTATGCTCTTCATGGCAGTTACACTGTTTTTTGTTGTGGTTTTCACCACAATGAGGGCAAAGACCAAGGCAATCTTCCTTACATAGCAATTTCATGGGCATTTCCACAATGATGGTATCTCTGGTGACAACCGCAAGGTCAATCACATTTTCCTCGTAGTGCATAACCCCTAATTCGCCTAGAGATAATTCAGAATCATCCGATATCTCTGCCTGGGTAGGATAAGGGCGATAGTATACTTCAAAATCCGCACTCAACTCCAGGGGAAAAGCTTCCAGACAACGATGGCAACTTACTTCTATACAGGTTGTTATATGTCCACAAAGACGAATGTCATCAGAGCTTTTATAGGCAGTCCCATCAAAAAGGACAGGCTTCAAAAATTTAAGATCCATCTCCAGATCTTTTTCTCTGATCTGGCATGTATAGTGCTTACCTGTAATAGGAATGTCTTTTACTGTAATTAACATACAATCCTCCTGTCTTATTTTTTTGCCAAACGATCTTTCTCACAATTCAGCCAGAATTGGTGTATTCCTTTATAATGGGCTAATTTTTCTGGTCTTTCTGAATCTATTTTGAAATAGTATTCTATCTCTTTTGCCAGAATTTTTTCAAACAGCTCGCTGGAGAAGAATTCTACTGCTTTTTCATCAAAATCAGATAGATTGTTTTGGCAAAATTCCTGGAATTTTTTGGTTTCAAAATAATCGTCCGCCACTTGCTCGTAGAGGTCTAGTTTTTCTTTGTAAGTAAGCTCGTCATTTTCCATGATGGCAAAATAGCGATTCCAATCCTGAGCAAAATTAAAGCTCTTTTTTCTTTCTGTGACAGCGCAAAAAATCATCCATTTGACCATAGCTTTGACTAACTCAGGGAAATAGAAATGCAAAGATACCAGTGTACTATCAGGATATGCGTTGGCGAAATCTATTGGATAGCATATCCCATCATAGCCTATCAGTGTTTCGCAGGAATTATGATCCCATTTATAAAACGCATTGATGATTTTACAGATTTTTTTGACTTCTTCAAACTCTTGCTCAGAAAGAAAATTAAACTCGATTGCCTGCTGTTCACTACGCAAATAACGATCATGAGAATACTTTGCCTTAGCATTATAATGCATAGGCATCATCTGGGGGCCAATACCAACGGTACGCACGAATTCACGATAGTCTATAGCCTTTTGCAAATTCATCGGCTTGTCGCCCGATTTGTTGTAATTCTCTAACAATTCATCATAATTAGAAACTTTAACTACACCAACCCACCCCCCGCCAGATTGAGGCTTCAGAAAAGCAGGATAGCCTACTGCTTCGCCCATTTCTTTTAGATCAAAAAATTCATGCTCAGAGAAAATCAGCTCCTGGTTTGCCTTTGGATCTTTTTTTAACTCTGCATAGTCTTGCTGAGGAAGAGCGATTGTCGTGGGAATTTTTAGTCCTAATTTGTACATATGCCCATAGCTGGTATTTTTGTTGATAGAAAGAAAAGAAATCATGTCATTGAGCAAATAGCTTTTATGGCCTACTGTCATAAAAAAACTATTGTGATGAGGATTCCAATGTGCTCCACGATTTATGATAGCACTATAAGGGCATATTGCATTCAAAACATCATAAGGACGGGTTGCAATTCTTTGAGTTACCACTTCATGTATTTTTCCATGATACTCGATTTCTGGCTTTAAAAAAGCGATGAATTTTTCAATAGAATTGCGAAAAGAAAACCCATTAGGGTCCATGATTCCAATCAATTTTTTTACTTTTTCCATGTTTTTTTCCTAAATAAAATTTTTTTCAACAATCTTCCTAAACAAGTTCTATCCATAAATTACCACAGATTATGTTATCTGTGGTTAATTCTATTATTTTAGTTTATGGCCGTTCACAGTATATTAAAATTTTTTTCCCACTTTTTTCTGATAAAATTTTTTTTGATGCAGATAAAAGCTTTTATAGAAAATAAACTCAACACTATCATACTGCAAAGCATCAAAAAAAACACTCGGAATTCATTTTTTATATCAGGAAAATGATAAAGAACGGCCAGGTAGCATGCAAATAAAAAGATTATAAGAAAGGAACTAAAGGATAGGAAAAAAGAGAAAATTTTTTTGTCTTCCCAAGAGTATTCCTGGTGTTTTTTTAAAAAAGCATCCTTCTCTTCTTTTGTATAAGCGAGACGTTCCAAAGAGTCTTGAAATTTTTTTATGCTTGAATGGTTTTCCCAAATTGCTGTCTCATACATTGCTATAGCGCGTTCTAAGATGCTGTCTTCTGAAGAAGGATCTAAAAAATTTTGTGTTTTTGTAAAAAATTTTACCAAAAGCCAGTGATAGTTATAAGGTAAATCTCGTAAAATCCGAAGGTTGTGCCAGTCTTCCCAAGAAATCTTTGACATGCAATAGGGATAAGTTTCCCCTATCTTAAATTGGAAAAGCAGATGAGAGCATTCCTGTTCCGATATATTTAATAAAATATTCTCTAAGTTACTATTATAAATACTGTTAGCAATCGATTCAAAAAAAATTTTAAAAACTCTCTCCACACAGGATTTTGCTAGAAAAATATCCTCCCCTGATCTTATAAGAATAAAAAAATAAACCGCCTGGATATAATTGTTTATCAAAAAGGAGATGGCTTCAGGCACTCCTTCTCTGGCGGCTTTTTTTAGGATATCGCTTTTGGTTTTCATTCCAAAGATGGCAAAGGGATTAGCTAATATATTCAATCCTTCCTGTAGTAGAAACCTTGAACATGACCATACAGCATGGGCATTTATATGTTCCTTCTTTCAAAGAAGGCCCCAGGGAAATTTTGCGGGAGCATTTTTTGCAAGTGACAACATAAAGTTTTCTTTCTTGCTTCTTTGGCGCAGGATCTTTAGGAAGAGTTTTTGTTTCATTTTGGCGTGGAACAGGACTCTCTCCTTGTTGCCTTACATTTTGGACAGCATTTCGCAAAGCAGAATTTGCTCCAACATTGGGGGAAGCCTGGCGCGCAGAAAAAGAGGGTGCTTCAGGTCGAACAACTGTCTTGGCCGCAACATTTTTATTGACAGAAAGCTTTGCCTGGAAAGCTTTTAATGCTTCTTCCTCATTCTTGGACAATTTAATGAGTGCCAAAAGTCCCAGCATATTGAATAAAGCAACCATTTTATCAGGAACGTCAACAAGATTGAATTCGCCTCCCACTTCCTGAAATTTATCTGCCAGCTTAACTAATACACCCATCCCTGTGCTATTAATATAATGCACCTGGGAAAAAACAATGATTAAGAATTTGACTCCCTGATCTAAGAATCCCAGTAATTTTTCTTCGAATTGAACCAAAGTTGCCCCATCAATAGACCCTTTGATTCGACAAACCACTACGGGAGAGCCATCAGGAAGCTTAATATGGCGGTTCTGGAATTCTATCATAAAATCATCTATCTTTTGTAGTAGAAGTGTATGTAAAATTAAGAATATGGTTATGAATTACAAGCCTGCATAGTATCTATCTATAGGATTTAAAAAAAAATTATAAAGAAATCAGCAAATGAAATCAAGAAAAATTTGAAAAAGAAAATTACCAGACAAGCACATATTTACTATTACAATATTTGCAGATTTTATCAATGGTATTGAATTTGTCAAATCAGGATTATGGCAAATAGGTTGACAAGAGGGAAGATTTGATTATAATTTTAAAAAAGACTTTTACGGGTTGTACCAGTTCAAAAGGTTTTAATCTTTGGCCTGAAAGGTCTATATATACCAGATCAAGGCAATGCCTTGGGAATTTGTAGAAAGGGTTTGGAATGGAAAAATGTAAGCCTCGCCTTCTGAAAGGCTTTCGAGATGTATTTACACAAGAATATTTAGCCAGAAGATGGATGATAGAGACAATCAGTAAAGTCTACGAAAGATATGGATTTATTCCTATAGAAACTCCCTCTGTAGAATACGTGGATGTTCTAGGAAAATATCTTCCAGAATGCGATAAAGCCCAGGAAGGAATTTTTTCCTTTCGGGATAGCGACCAGAGTCTGGTTGCGTTGAGATATGATCTCACTGCTCCTCTTGCCAGGGTAGTAGCACAGTATAAAGAGATTCCCAGACCACTGCGTCGTTATCAATTAGGAATTGTATGGCGTAATGAAAAGCCTGGATTGGGAAGATTCAGAGAATTCTACCAACTGGATATGGACATTGTCGGTATAGCATCCATGCAAGCTGATTCTGAAGTTTGCTGTATCATTTGTGACTCCATGGAAAGCCTGAATATTTTGCCTGGAGAATATCTGGTAAAAGTCAACAATCGCAAAATATTGAATGGGATTCTGGAAAAAGCAGGAATTCCTCCTGTAGCAGAGGATGGCAGCTTTACAGACAGAGCCCTGATTACACTTAGAGCCATTGATAAACTAGATCGTATGGGAATGAAAGGAGTCATAGAGCTTCTTGGGAAAGGCAGAAGAGATGAATCTGGTGACTTTACCCAGGGAGCGGATCTTTCGCCCTCACAGATACAGGCACTAGAATCCTATTTGAGTATCAAGGGCGATAGGAAAACTGTTTGCAATGATCTCTGGGAGCTTGTAAAAGGCTCTTCTATGGGCGAAGAAGGCGTTAAAGAACTCCAGGAAATGGATCAATTTTTTACTTTTGCAGGGTATCCTCAGGAAAAAATTTGTTTTGATCCTACGATAGTAAGAGGCCTTAGCTATTATACAGGCCCCGTTTTTGAAACAGTATTGACCATTCCCTACAAAGACGAAAAGGGGAATGAGCGGGATTTTGGCTCTGTTTTTAGCGGTGGACGCTATGATGGACTTGTCGCCCGTTTTTTGGGCGAAAAAGTTCCAGCTACAGGCGCATCCATTGGCCTGGATCGTTTACTGGAAGCAATCAAATGCTATGGGAAGCTCAAAACACCTAAAGCGACAACCCAGGTCTTAATTACCACTATGGATAAAACTCTAAGCCAGGAATACCACAAGATGGCTTTCGCTTTACGCAAAGCAGGAATCAATACAGAAGTATATCTGGGCAAAGGCCCCCTGCCAAAGCAGCTAAAATATGCAGACTATTGGGACATTCCCATAGCGATACTTCTAGGAGGGGATGAATTCCAGAATAACCAGGTTACGATTAAAGATCTGAGAAAAGGCAGAATTCTCTCCCAGGAAATCCAGGACAGAGAAGAATGGCGTAAAGGCCAGCCTGCCCAAATCACAATTTCCAGAGATAACCTGTTAGGCTGCGTTCAGGAAATGCTGCAACAAAAAAATTAGGTTCAACATTGTTTTACAGAACTTTACTAAACAGGAAGAAATAATGGACATTACAAGATTTTTTGAATATATGGTAGCCCAAGGATCATCCGATCTTTTTTTAAAAACAAACAGCCGTCCTGCCATGCGTCTGGATGGAAAAATACGCTTTATCGCAGATTTGCCTCTTTCTGCTGAGAATATGTGGAATGCTTTTGAAACACTCTTAGACGATACATCCAAGCACAATTTCGAAGAATTTGGCGAAGCTGATTTTGCCGTGGAGCTTCCTAATATTGGACGATTCCGTGCCAATGTTTTTCGATATATGAGCCAGCACGCTATGGTTTTCAGGCATGTGCAAAGTAAAATACCCAGTTTCCAGGAATTGAATCTTCCTGTTAAAGGCCTGGAAAAGCTAGCGAATCTTTCCAGAGGGCTTGCTCTTGCTACAGGTATTGCAGGGAGTGGAAAATCAACGACTCTTGCTTCTATGCTCCAGTATATAAACGAACACCACAACAAACATATCGTTACTATCGAAGACCCTATTGAATATATCTTTCGAGAAAAGAACTGCATTTTCAGCCAGAGAGAAGTAGGGATCGATACGGAAAGTTTTGCCCAAGCTCTAAAAAATGCCATGAGGCAAAGCCCTGATGTGATTCTGATCGGAGAAATGAGAGATGCTGAAACCGTAGAAGCTGCGATTGCAGCCGCAGAAACAGGCCATCTTGTGTTTTCGACATTGCATACTCTCAATGCAATACAGACTGTAGAACGCATTGTCATGTTCTTCCCTCCACACCAGCATACCATGCTCAGGCAGCAGCTCGCTATGGTTCTGGAAGGAGTCATTTCCATCCGATTGATCAAAAGAAAAGGAAATAAAGGCAGAGTCCCTGCTGTAGAATTATTATTAGGAACACCCACTGTAAAAGAAATCCTGGCAGAAGGCCGTACTCTGGAATTGAGCAAAGCTCTGTCAGAAGGATTTGATTACTACGGAACCATGACGTTTAACCAGTCTTTGAAATTGTTGTTTGAAAAAGAATTGATTACCCTGGAAGATGCTCTGGCAGGTGCAGACAATCCCGATGAACTCAAAATGTTTGTCCGAGGTATCTCCAAAGGCAGCAGACAATTTTAAGCGATTTTCTCAGATGACATATCTTGCATGTACTTAATGCATTTATAAAAAAACCACAGATGAACACAAATAAACACGGATACAATTTTTATGTTCATTGATGTTTATCGGTGGTTCAAATCATAATGACAAAGTCACAACAGATAAATTATTTTTGCGAAATTTTTATATAAACGAGGTTTATATGCCAATAAAATCTATGATCCGATTGTTTTGGATAGGAAATGCGCTTCTTGCTCTTTTGTTGATATCAGCCCTTTTCCTGATTTTTTCCAATGCGGAAATCCCTCCTTTGCCACCTCTGGACATAACACAAAAAGGGCAGCCTCAGCAAGATACAAAGCGTACTCTGGAATACTATAGTGATATTTGGGATATAAATGTAAATATCAAACAGCCTCCTACCGTAGCAGCCCCCCAAATCCCTTCGGATTGGCATAAACAATTGATTGCTAAAAATGTCAAAATCGAGCAAATTATTTCTAATGGATTTGCTTTAGTGACTATAAGCAGCCAAAGCCGATTGCTAGAAGCTCTCAGTGATACAAACAAGGAAGACCGATCTAAGCCTTGGGAAATCACAGTGAGTGGGCATAAAGTCATTGTGCAGGAAATTGTTTTAGGAAAAGGCATTAAATTTAAATTCGAGCAGGCCAAAAAAGAAGTATGGCTGGAAGATAAAGAAACTAAATCATCTGATGGCAAAAGCTCTGCTCAAAGCAAGATGGTAGGCCCAAACCAATGGAGCATTACACGAGAAGAAGGCACAGAACTACTCAAAAATAGCGATAAATATATTGAAGAAATGGCTCCTGTTGTAGAATATGATAGTAATCGCAATCCCATTGGAATAAAGATAAGACGTATGCAGCCTGGCTACAAAGCCTATAGTTTAGGGCTTCGGGAAAATGACGTTATCAACAATATTAATGGCAGCCCGCTGACCTCTCTAAATCCAGATTCTGTAAAACAACTCATAGAAAAACACAGAAAAGACAATGGCATTGTTGTTAATATCCTCAGAAATAACCAAAAAGTCACTCTTTCTTTTGATATACGAAGATAACCATGCGATATAAAAATGTTTCTAGCCCTATATTAAGCCAGGAAGTTTTGAAAAAATGCCAGGAAACCATTGGGTATCAATTCAAGAATATTTCGTTGCTTCAAAGAGCACTGACCCATGCTTCCATCCAAAGCGAAAACAATCTATCTAATGAGAGGCTGGAATTTTTGGGAGATGCTGTCCTGGGCATGGTAATCTGCGATTTTCTCTACCTTACGTTTCCCGATTTTGATGAGGGAGATCTTACTCTTATCAAATCAGAGGTTGTTTCAAGAAATACATTGTCCCGTATTGGCAAAAAGATCCAGTTGTACAATTTTTTTGCCTTTAATGGTGCAAACATGAAATGGGAAGATCTCCCTGATTCTGTGATGGCGAATGTATTCGAAGCCATCATCGGGGCAATCTATCTTGACAGAGGGATTGAGCCAAGCAAGAAATTCATATTAGCCCAGCTTTCCGAGGAAATTGAATCTGTAATTAAAGATCCTTATCAAAAAAACTACAAATCCCTGTTGCAATTTCTGGTGCAAAAACACATAGGCGCAACGCCAAACTATCAGATGATTAAAAGCCAGGAAAGCAACCCTTCTTCTTTTACCTCTTGTGTTAGCATTGGAAACAGAAAATTTTTGGCAGCGACAGGAAAAAATAAAAAAGAATCCGAACAAATGGCAGCCCATGCAACTCTGGAGATTCTATCTTTAGAAGACCCTGTAATAGCAGAGCATCTATCCCTATTGACACAGAAAGAAGAAGATCTTTCCAATAGTAAAAGCCAAGATATATCTCATCTCTTTCACAATTCCCAATCGCTTTTGCTCTATACAGTCAAAAAATTACAATTGCCCTCTCCCCAATATCATAAGACAAAAATTCACTCTTATAGTAACAAGCGTGTTTTCTTTGTGAATGTATCTTTGGGGGGACGAACTTTTCCTGAAGCCTGTGCCAGTAAATACAAAGAAGCAGAAAGACTCGCTGCAAGATCTACCCTGGAAATTCTTGCCCAGGAGTATTCTTCTAAAGGTTCCTTGGACAGGCTAAATTCCTTTTCCTTTATTTCAGAAGACAAAGATCCTATTCCTTTATGGCAATCCATACAATGGATGAATGAGCCACAGGAATTCATTTAAGGTGTTCTATATGCTAGAAATAGAAAAATTAAAATCAGAAATGTGCGTTGCTATAGCCATTGACTGCCTCAATACGTTTATGAAGGCGAATGGTAAGCTTTCCATCTCTGCATACCAGCAGGCAGTAAAAGGGAAAAAGCAGGAAGAAGTTCAGCAGGCATTGGATGATACAGGAAAAAGAATTGGCGAATTCCGCCGTTTTCTTTTCGACAATCGTATCCCCCAGATACAATTCCAGGATGCTCATGTTATTGAAACAATACATGGAAAACGTTTTCATTCCCTGGAAATCGTTCGTGAAGGCCAGACTCCCGATTTTATACGCACTTTTCCACCTCATGCCCTTTTAGACCAGAATCGGCATTTTGGGATGGAAGACCAGCAGAACATCCAGGAAATCGAGCTTCCATCTAAAAAAGTGTATATCCATTGGTTTGACTCCACGATGCCTGCCAATGCCACTGTAGAGCCTGGAACAGAATTGATTTTCATGAAGGACGACTTTTGCATGTCGCCAGGAAGTCCCCATATAAATTCTTTGTTTTGGGAACTTAGACGCCAGGGAAGGTTCTATCTTGTGGTGTTCGGAGTATGCGATGAAATCTGCAATCTACGCAATGTGCTTTTGATGCTATCCGCGATTTTCAACGTCATTTATATAGAAGACTGCACTTTCCCTCTGGATCCTGATAAAAGAGACACGGCTATCTCTTATATGAAAAATTTTAATCCACTAGGCGAAGGAAAGACAGGTTCCTTCATACATATAACCTCTCAGGATTTTCTGAAGAGATTTTCTCTATAAAAATGTCTTCATCATGAAGTAGCAGATGGTGAATCATCCTGCAATAGATTGCAGCCGCAGGGTTGCGCTGAAAATGACCATCTATTCGGAAAAGATGACCTTCATCGCAATCCCTGCGTCTTTTGCTCAATATTCTCTAAATGAACCGAAAGATTTTTTGCCAATTCAGTTAGAAACTATTGCAAAATGAAGAATTCGCAAGCTATCTTTCAAAATGCAAATCAAAACCACATCTTTTGGGCGTGGTTTTGATTTCTCTTCGTATCCTTCGTTGCATAGATTTTCTGACTAAAGCCAATAGCTTCTTTTCATCAAAAGCATTCCAGAAAATCCTAGTATAAAGATCAACCATGTATTCATCTCTGGAACCACACCTAGATTGGCATTAAAGGCAAGCTCGTTGATTCCCGATCCTGTTCCAGCAGGAAGAATCGCATTGGAGATGCGAACCTCATCTAGCCAATATTCAGGAACATATTGGTATCCTGCTGAGGATTGCCCTCCACCTACAGTAACATTGGCTTCGCTGGAAAGTAAATTTCCCCGTACTACGCCATCAGAGCCTACACGCTGATTGCTGACTCCAGAATGAGAAGTGAATACTGTTGGGCTGCCATTGATATAGAGAGTTACTGTTGCTGCATTGGTAGTGCTTCTTCCATCATAGACTATTGCCAGATGAACCCATTGGTTCAGAAGAGAACCTGAAAGGAACAGGTTGGTGGACTGGTTGTGTACTCTTGTGCCATCCTGATCAGTAAAAAGATACTCAAATTGCCATTTGTCACTGACAAAGCTAGAGCCTACACGATTCTCTAAACAGAAAAAGAAGGGCTGATCCGAAGCACCAGCTCCTGTTTTTCCTAAAATCTGAAGGAACGTCTGGCTAGTGGTATTAGGCGCACCTGCTTTAATCCAGGCTTCCATGGTAAACACATTGCCTGTCCAGTTCAGATTTGTACTTGAACCACCAGGCGTCATGCCAGGGCTCAATCCTCTCAACGAAGTCCCACCAGAAAAAAAGGAAGGTCGATTTGTAGAAAAGATATTCTCAGAAGGAGAAAAAGTCAGGTTGTTGTTATTTCCACTTAAATCGGCTGTACTGTATCCACTGCCTTCGTTGAATGCCCATAAAGCAAGGGTGGATGCCTGGAGAGTGGACACGAATAGAATCAATACAAACAAGATTAGTTTTAGCCTCATAAGTTCTCCTTAAAAATTACTATAGAAGAAATTATAGCAAAATTCTGGTATACTACTCAATAGTATCTATTGCATATTTCATAAAAAAATTTCGAGGATATTCCATGAAACCCGAAAATACAAGATCTGTCCAGGAATTAATTCATGTTATTGAAAATGGGTTACATCCAGAATATTTATTTTTTTGGGGACACAATCCTAAAATAGCAGGCAGGATAGATGAAAGTTGCCTGAGCAACTGGTATCCTGCTCAATTTCGACTAGAAGGAATAGAATACAAAACAACAGAACACTATATGATGTCCGAAAAGGCAAGGCTTTTCGGGGATGAAAAAATACAAAAGCAAATCTTGCAGGCAAGAACTCCCGCAGAGGCAAAAAGTCTGGGCCGAAAGGTATCTTGCTTTGTGGAGGATATATGGCATAAACACCGTTTTGAAATCGTAGTACGTGGAAATACAGGAAAGTTTTCTCAGAATGGAAAATTAGGAGAATTTCTGGTGCATACAGGTAACAGAGTTCTCGTAGAAGCCAGCCCTAACGATAGAATCTGGGGAATTGGAATGGGGAAAAACCATCAAGACAGAGAAAAACCAGAAGAATGGAATGGCCTCAATCTTCTTGGTTTTGCTCTTATGGAAGTGCGCGAAAAATTGTAAAATTTAGCGAAAGAAAACATAGCATTTCAAATTATTCCATTCTATTTCTTAAGATGTCTGATAAGGAATATCCCTATAATAGCGAAGAGAAAGCACTGTGGCTCTGGAACGAGATTGCCCATAGAATACTTGCCAGATAAATAATACTCTACGCTTTGTATTTCCTGAGCATTCAGTTTGCCTGAATATACGAGGATTTCTGCAATATCACCTTGAAAGCTTTCACCATAAACATTCAGGCCTCTTCCTCCAATAGTGATATTTCTTGTCACAGATGGCATAGTGCTGCCACCACCGTTGGAAGGGGTTGCGCTGAGAGTGCTTGCCACACCATTGATCCCATAATAAATATCACTCGGAGAAGAACCAATTACAGATGTCGTGAAAAAGGCAGTGGAAGGCACGCTCTGGTGGCCTTTTACCGTAAAGACACCTGCACCAGTGACATGATAAGTATGGTTACCATAAATCAGGAATTCGTTATCGAACAAAGTTCCATCTTTTGCTATAGAAATTACTGTCCCCGCACGGTTTTGAGGAGAGCGGACGGTGAATATAGTGGCTTCAGTAAAGTTGTAATCGCTTGAACCACTGATAAACAATTGATCATTACTGCCATCAAAACGCAATGCAGCCCTTCCATTGATGGCAGAGCTATAATAAGTAGGCCTGCTTGTGCTGGAGCTATAAGCATTATGCCCTAGCCCTGATTCATCATTCCATGTATCTACAACTGCACCATTTTGCAGATGACTCAGAGAATCTGCTCTCAACCATAATTTCAGATTCTGCATAACTGGCTCTGCAAAGGCTTGTTGTAATAGGAATAGCATCGTTAGGAGGATCAAGCTGTATCGTTTCATGAGTTACCTCACTTTCTAAAAAAGTAAATTTTCTAATGCTTCCCAGAAAATGGGTCTGCTTCAGGTGGGACCATACGGTATTCATCGAAGCGGTATACATGATCCATTTTATGGGCACTCAGTGTTCGATCTTGAGCATAGGAAAATACAATGTGATCTATGGGATCTACAGGAACGTTCACAGTGTTTTCTTCCATGAAAAGGAATTTTCCCATAGGATGCAGCGGAGGATTGTACTCGTCCCATTCTAAATCATAATTTTCGGGAATCTTGTGCCATTTCCCAATACGACGGAAAATTTCTAGCTCCTGTACACCATGAATGTTGCAGGGACGATAGGGATAGCTCGCTGGCAATTTCGTTCCTCTGGGGAAAATGGTTTGCCAGGGTTCCCAGGGAATTTTCAGCCCTATTTCAAAAGGCAGATAATCGTTTTGCTCTTCAATAGTAACGTGGAAGGTAGAAGAGCCCAGGTTGATCGCCATCGCAAGGGCTATCCCCTTGCTCACACAGGTTTTGGTATCTTCATCTACATCTTTCAGGATTCCAGCAACATCGGGAATAGGACGGCTTGCGTTTCCATGTTCGTCGCGTATGGGACTTTGCATTTCTTCTATGATCAAATCTTTTACAAGAGAAATTTTGCTGGAATTTCCCGTCAGCCTGATTTCATGGATAGCTTCATAAAAATCAGGGGTTTCTCCTTCTTTCATACAAAGCAGCCTCATAGCCCGAATCGATTGCCTTAAAGGAAGATATATGAAGGGATACAAATCGCCTTCCAGGCTGATCTGGACATTGCAAAACCGAGTCCTTATATCATTATAACCATTGTTTTCCTCAATGCCAAGTTGTTCTCTGCACCAGAATTGGAGAGTATTTAGAAAGGCACTGCTGTCTATCTTGCCCAAACGGCAAAGTGCTTTTTTCGCTCCATCGCAATCATACCAGAGGCTGTTAAACAGACTATAAGCATCAGAGCGGGCAAATGTATCTTCAGGAAAATCCGCAAAATTCGTTACAAATATCTGAGTGATACATTGTTCTAATTCATTTGTTTCCTCAGGTAAAAGTTTTTGGTGGTGCAAATATTTTTCTAAAAGCCCCTGGCATTCTTTCAAACGCTGGAAAGAATGATACCAGTTGTCTCTGGTTCTTGTTGCATAAACATTCTCTACTTCCTGGCCTTGTAGCAGTACATGGCAGAACCTGGCTTTCATGCGCTTAAAAAGAGCCAGAGTCACATTATCACCACCAAAATTCATGATGCTTGTGTTCCCTAATATTTTAAAGCGCAATTCTTTGTTATTTGCATGTATCTGTACCAGAGAAATATCTATTGTACCCCCGCCAAAATCATAGACGAGAAGATTTCTATGGACTATACCGTCGGAGCCAAAGCGGGCAACATAGTTCTGCAATGTGCCTCCGTTTTGGTTGATGCTTTTCATGGTATAAAAAATAGCAGCAGCCGATGCCTCATCGTAAGACAAATTGAGGTTGCTTGCCAGCACTGGAGGCATGAGCTTTTCGTAGCTGCGGTACAAGGCTCGCTTTTCTGCCCTTCCAAAATTGCAGGGCGATGTATTGCCCACATTTCCAAAATAGGATTGATTTTGTCTGACAAACTCTTGTTGCAAGCTATTCAGATAGGCTGCTACCAGCTCCTCTGTAGCGAATTCAAATCGCTCATTGTCCAGAGAAAAGGCATGGACATTCTGTTTTTCTGCTGTTCCCAGATGCCTCTTGATGCTACGTACCAAAAGATCAGGCCTGTCTACCTGGATTCTGTCGGAAATCAATCTTTTGATCTTAGGCAAGGAACTCTTGCCTGGCGTTTTTTCTGCTTTCTGAATCTGGAAGAGCGTGGGCAGTTCTTCCAGTGCCTTGGGCTGACCTTCATCGCTTATTTTCAGAAGCTCTGGCTCCATCTTCCGAGGATTGGGGGGCAAAAAAGAGAGGCAGGTATTGCTTGTACCAAAATCAATTCCAATCACCCCTCGATATACTTCTACGGATGCCATGCAGATTTCGTATTTAAGAAAGAAAGGCTTTCCCTGTGGGTCTTTTATGGGCTGCCATTTGGCATTTTCCAGACTTTGGAAAGTAAAATACATAGGAAGTTGAAGCAAGAATGGCTTATGAGAAGAGAGGCTTGGATCGCTTGTGTCTATAAAGAGTTTCATTTGCTCTCTCTGGTTCATAGCCAGGGAAAACAAAAACAGGTTTTCTTGTATAAGATACTCACGAGTCTCCAGCTTTAAATAAGGATAGCCTTTCATATCCAGAGCAAGATAGCACAGAATATCTGCTGGCTTTGCCTGACGGATACGCATATCAACACTGGCAAGCTCTATCTGGCTTCCTGTCTGGCAAATTTTGATGGTACGGAAATTATAGGGAGTTTCTAATTTACACTCACAAGCCCCTTCCACAAGGTGAAACATGGTATTACCTCTCTTTCCTAATTTTCCAGGGCACTGCCCCAACGCTGCCCTGGGCTGGTATATATAGGCCTTTCAGACCAAAGATGAAAGACTTTCCAACTGGCACAATTCGTAAATTTTTTTATTTTTGGTGATCACTGGCGATGCCATTTGACAACCAGAATTTTTGCGTTGCTCTGGATTGGAGAAAAGGCTTGTAGCATATATTCCAGAGATTTCTTCTGCGTGCAATTTCCAGAGCCTGATCCAATAAGGGGGAAGGCTGCGCTGGAGTAGGAGTGATTGTCAATGATCTTCATCGCATTTTCTACGGATTTTTGGATAGAAAATCGGGTAGCAAACCAGAGGAGGTTGATGCCTGCTACATGAATGATTGCTTTGTGTTTTAGATTACCAGCACTGGTTTGTACAGCACCTCCTAAGGGAATCAAACCATATTTTCGTAGCTCCCAGAAAGGTTTCAGACCCGCTTTTCTTTTGATATCCCCTGAAACGCCCTGGGGCAAAAGCAGCCACCAGGGGAAAAGATTGCGATTCCAGGGATTTATAATCACCTCTACATTTTGCTCTAATAGATCACCGCTTACGATTTCGGGAATCATAGAGTTTAGTCTTCCCCTATTTTCAAGACAGACAAGAAGGCTTCTTGAGGAATTTCTACCTGACCAACCATTTTCATCCTCTTTTTTCCTTCTTTTTGTTTGTCTAAAAGTTTACGCTTACGAGTGATATCGCCTCCATAGCATTTGGCAAGTACGTCTTTACGCATAGCAGAAAGAGTTTCTCTTGCTATGATCTTGCCTCCTATCGCTGCCTGGAGGGCTACGGCAAACAGTTGCTTATGGATACTTTCTTTCAGTCGGAGACAAATTTGCCTGCCTCTTCGTACTGCCTGGCTTTTATGGACAATTACAGAAAGAGCGTCTACAGGCTCACCTGCGACTAAAATGTCGAGCTTTACGACATCGCTTTCCCGATAGTCTTCGATTTCATAGTCAAAAGAAGCATAGCCTCGCGACCTGGATTTGAGCTGGTCATAAAAATCATACATGATCTCACCAAGCGGAAGATCGAAAATCAATTCCACTCTTTTTTTGTTCATATAGTTTAAATTTCTTTGTATTCCTCGTCTTTCAATACAAAGCTGTATGATTCCGCCCAGGTATTCTGATGGTAGCACAATCGTAGCCTTGACAAAAAGCTCTTCTACTTTTTTGATTCTTGCTATATCTGGATAGTATACAGGGTTATCGATATACAATATCTCTCCGTTGGTCAGTTCAAAGCGATAGCGAATGGAGGGTGCTGTAATGACCAGAGACTGCCCAAATTCCCTTTCCAGCCTTTCCTGGATGATTTCCATGTGCAAAAGGCCAAGAAATCCGCATCGGAATCCAGAGCCAAGAGCAGATGAATTGTCTTTCTGGTATTGAAAAGAAGCATCATTTAGATTGAGCCTTTCCATGGCATCACAAAGGTCAGGATAATCGCTGGCATCCACTGGATAAAAAGAAGAAAACACAACAGGCTTTACTTCCCTGAATCCTGGCAAGGGAAATTCGCAGGGTTTTTCTGCATTCGTAATTGTATCGCCTATTCGAGCATTGACAATTTCTTTGATCCCAGCTATGATATAGCCAACTTCTCCTGCTTTCAAGCTTTTTTTCGGTATCCTCTTGATTCTCAGGTAGCCCACTTCTTCTACTTCGTATTCTTTTTTGTTGGAAATAAACCGTATCTTATCTCCAGGCTTTACCTCGCCATCAAAAATGCGACAATAGATAATGACTCCCCGATAGCTGTCATACATGGCATCAAAGATCAAAGCAGAAAGATTCTGGTCTGGATCTCCTTTAGGTGCTGGCACAACAGCAGCAATCCTCTCCAGGATTTCCTCCACTCCTTTTCCTGTCTTTCCTGAGGCAAGTATAGCTTCTTCTCTGGGTATTCCTAATTCTGTTTCGATTTCTTCAAGCGTTGATTCGATATTGGCATAGGCAAGATCGATTTTATTGACAACAGGAATGATGGTCAGATTCGCTTCCAGCGCAAGATATAGATTTGCCATAGTCTGTGCCTGGACTCCCTGACTGGCATCTATCAACAATACGGCCCCTTCACAGGCTACCAGGGCGCGAGATACTTCATAGGTGAAATCCACGTGTCCAGGTGTATCTACGAGGTTAAAAAGATACTCTTCGCCGCTTTTGCTTTTATAAGGGAGAGCGACTGTCTGGCTTTTGATGGTAATCCCTCGCTCTCTTTCTATATCCATTGTGTCCAGCATCTGATCACGCATTTCATATTTGGTAAAAACATGAGAATGTTCCAGAATACGATCAGCAAGGGTAGATTTCCCATGATCTATATGGGCGATAATACTAAAATTTCTAATTTTTTCCATATTTTTTATTCAATTCAATCCTTCTATCAGTCAAGTACTTTCATTTTAAACTTTTCTACAAATAACATAAAAACAAGAGGAATCAATATTAGCGTTAGCAAGGTAGAACTTAAAAGGCCAAAAATCATTACATAAGCCATACCTTCCCAGAGAGGGCCTCCTGAGACGGCAAGCGGTATAAAACCACCTACTGTTGTGAATGTAGTAATCATGATGGCCCGCATTCTTTGCTGACCTGCGCAGATGATGCTTTCATACAGAGGATTGCCATTGGCTACAGAAACCTGTATAAAGTCAATCAAAATAATGGCATTGTTCACAACAACGCCTCCCAAAGAAACGATTCCCAGAACAGGCATAAAGGCAAGAGGCCATCCTGAAATCCATACACCGAACAATGCGCCAATAAGCGACATGGGCAGTGTAGAGAGAATAATCAAGGGTTTTGCAAAGGAATTGAACTGGACGACCAAAGTCAGCAAAATCAAAAAAAGCGATATCTCCAATGCCTTTGCTACATTCTTTTGAGAGATGCTTGTTTCCTCATATTCTCCTCCAATATCCCAGATATATCCAGGAGGAAAAGAAATTTTTTCTTTTAGAACAGGAATCATTTCTCTGACAACTTTGCTGGCCAGATATCCTTCTTCTAAAAAAGATTTTACTTCAATGGTACGCAGTAGATTGCGCCTTTGGATTAAAGCAGGTCTAAGCTTCAGATCTACTTTGGCGACAGCATTCAGAGGAACCTTGCCGTATTCTCCTTCCAGATACAGATAGTCCAGGTAGTCCAGGTTTTTTCTCTGATCGGGCCTTACCCTCAAAACCACAGGTATCTGATGACGATCTTCTCTGTAGATTGTCATGGTAATCCCGCTGAAATAGCCATACAGCGCATGAGCTACATCCATATTGCTTATTCCCGCAAGATTCGCTGCATCCTGGTCTATGTCTATGGCAATCTGATAAGAGTGGTTTCCCCAGCTATTATGAGCCAGATATGTTCCTTCTATTTTTTCTAAATGCTTTTGAATTTCCTGTGCCAGAGAAAGAAGGATATCAGGGTCATAGCCTCGTACTCTGAAACAGATTGGGGTTCTTACAGGAGGCCCCATATTCAAAGGTCTTACAACAACCCTCGCTCCTGCAATTTCTTTCACAGCAAGCTGAACTTCCTGTATAAAAGAATCTGTGTACTTCTTAGACGTAGTATTTACCATAATCTGAGCATAGTGGGGGCGAGGAGGCTCTTCATCGATTGAAAGAAAAAACCTGGGGCCGCTTTGTCCAAGATAGCATACTGCATTCTGGAATCTCTGTACTTTTTTCCCATGAAATAGTCCCATTCCCTTTTGCAAAAGAATGTCTTCCACCTGATCTACGATTCTGCCTGTATGGGCAATAGAAGAACCAGAGGGAAGCTCAATTTCGATCCAGAACTGGTTACGCAAATCTTTTGGGAAAAAAGCTGTGCCAATCAAAGGGATTAAACACAGACTTGCTATTAAAAGAATGCCAGATATACAAAAAACATAGCTCTTATGAGAAAGAGACCATTGTAGTATAGTAGCATATTTTCCCAGCACCCCTGTTGTGATGATTTTTGTCTGTTTCCTATCGCTATCAGGCTCGCCTTTTTTTTCTTTCAAAAGCAAAAAACACATCACAGGCGTTACAGTCATAGCTACCAAAAGGCTAATCATGAGAGTACACGTGACCATGATCGGCAAACTACGGATGTACTCTCCTGTATCATCAGGAATCAAAAGCATAGGCAGAAACGCAGCTACCGTAGTCAGTGTCGAAGTCAAAACTGGGACAAAAAGCTCCTGTGCCCCTCGCCAGCAGGCTTCCTTTTTAGGAATGCCTTTTTCCATCAGACGAAGCACATTATCACTCACGATCACTGCATTGTCAACCAACATTCCCAAGGCAATAATCAAAGAAGCGATAGAACATTGTTCCAAAACTACATCGAAAAGGCTCATGCAGGCAATGGCTGTAATAATGGAAAGAGGAATGGCTGTTGCCATTATAATCGAAACCCGCACGCCAATAATGACAAGGGCTACTCCAATGACCAAAACAATGGCCTGCCAGAGATTGTTTAAAAAATTGTATATGGATGAAGAAACCTGCGATGGGATGTCGTTTACCACTTCAATCCGAATATCAGGGGGGAAAAGAGTATGGCTTATTTCTTGCAATCGAGAGCGAACCACTTTCCCTAATTCTACCACATTATACCCTGACCTCATCGCAAAGCTCAAAATCAGACAATCGCATTTCTTACTTTCCAAAGTAAGACCAGGAGACACAAATCTGCAATATTGATCTTTTGGTTCTGCATAACGACGGTCTACATGAAGATTCAAATCTCCCAAATGGATAGGCGCGCCATCCTTGCTTCCTATCACAACAGATTTTATATGCTCATGATGCAAGAATTCGCCTGAAGGCTTGATGGTATAGTTAAGATCAGAGCTGGAAATATTTCCTCCTGGAGCAATGCTATTGTGTTTTTGTATAAGAGCTATCAAATTTTTAGCACTTATCGCTAATTGCCCCCAGTCTTGTGCATCTGCCTCTACATAGATTACTTCCTTTTGGATACCATGTTTGCTGATTTTTCCCACCATAGGGATTTCCTGTATCACATCTTCCAGCTCCTTGAGCATGTCATCCATTTCTCTCATGGTATATTTTTTGTGGATTTTGTCTTGCCCAGGAGCAGGTACCTGGTACATAGCCAGAACCATGACCGCCACTTCGCCAAAATCTGTGTTCAAATCAGGAGTCTGGCATCCTTCTGGCAGATAAGGTTCTACTCTTTGTATTTTGGCACGGACTTTATTCCATATTTCATCAGGATTTTTAACACTATCCATGAGCTTGATTATAATAGACGAAATGCCTACACGTGAGTCTGAAGTGATTGTCTTTACTTCTGTGATTTCCTTTATGGCTATTTCCAGAGGCCTTGTGACAAGTTGCTCTATCTTTTCTACTTCCGCGCCAGGCCATAGTGTCATTAAAAGAGATGCTCTGATTGTGATTTCAGGGTCTTCCCTGCGAGAAATATTAAAAAAAACAGATATTCCCCACAAAAGCAAGATTAAGACAAATGCCAGAGTAACCGCCCGTTTTTCTATAGCAAGCTTGCTAAGGTTCATGGATTACTCTCCTGCATTTTGGAAGCAGCGACATTGTCCCCATCTTGAACATAGTGTGCTCCTAGTACGATCAGTTGCTTTCCTTCCAGATTTTCTGTTTCGCAAAAAATTTTCCGCGTATCTCCAATCTTTTGCTCGCATTGAACAAAAATTTTTCTGGCTTTGCCATTTTCATGAATAAAGATATGGCCTTTTTCGATTTCCTTTTTCTCTTTCTGGTCGCTTTCCTTTTCAAGAAAAAGGGCATTTACTGGAACATAAATACCTTCAGGATAAGAATTGGAATGAAATTCTACAGGAACAAGGTCACCAGGGCGGATTATCCAATCCATGGGGATATATTCCAGTTCCATTCCCTCAGATAGCCCTGGAAAATCTTTTCTGACGGTTAGCATAAGAGGCTCAATATCCGATGTCCATGATACCTCAGAATATTCTTTATTGACAAAGCTACGAAAACCTTGTAATAGGGAAAGCTGAATGCGCCCGATTTTAACCTTTGCAGGATTCAGCATGCTAGAATTCAACTTGACATTTTCCAATATCCAGCAAAAAGGGCCTTTTTCATCTTCTGCAATACTATTGCTCCACACCATAAGAGATTTGCCCTCTTTTTTTTCATCAGGCTCTAAATTCCATACCAAAGAAATATCCTCTCTGGTAAGAAATTTTCTGAGTTTACCAGAATTATTCTGGATGCTTCCTCTAGGGGTAATCTGGCGGTTGCGTCCAACGCAGCTAATATTATAAGTACGTGTTGCAGGATCAGCACTTACAGATTTATATTCAATCCAGCCTGAAATAGACTGTCCTGGCAAGCTATCGGGAAAGAGCTTTACGGAATCCCCAGGCTGAAGATCACGGGCTGTCTTAGCACTGACAGCAACTTCTATCTTGATGGGATCCATCATAGTAATGACTGCAACAGGACGGGAAGGCCCAACCACAGCTCCCTTTGCTACAAGTCTGGACGAAATGATTCCAGAAAAAGGCGCGAACAATTTGCAATCTTTCTGATTTCTAAGAGCAAGAAGCAACTGAGCATTGGCTTTGTTTACTCCAGCCTTTGCCACCTCCATCCTTGCCTGCCTGGAAACTAAAGCTGCTCTTGCTTTTGCCAGATCGAATTTAGCAGAAGCAAACTCCTTCTTCTTGGTTGAAACAGCAGCGTTCACCTGCTCATACAGAGCACTTGCAGATTCAAGCTGGTTTTGTGCCTGGTCGTAGGTTTGTTTTGTGCCTACATTTTTTTCGTAAAGTTCCTGCGCTCTCTTGAATTCCGACTTTGCCAGATTCAACTGGGCTTGCGTTCTCTGCAATTCACTAGGTAAAGTCTGGTTCAAAGCAATTTCTAAAGAGTCCACTTTGGTCTGCGCACTATTGATATCTTCAGGAGCAAGCTGCTCGATTTCAATCTTCATCGCCTTAACCTCGGCTTCAGCCGAAGCAAGCATAGCCTGCGCAGCAGCAACTTCAGCATCATAGCGAGTGCTATCCAGTTCAGCAACCACCTGCCCTGTAAATTCCATGCTTCCTTTATCGTTTTTATGACCAAAAATTTCCACCTCTGTATTTTCATCCAAAACATTACTGACTCTTCCGCTCACTTCAAAAGACAGACTTTCCATTCGCCAGGCTTTTGCTGAGCCAGTAAGTCTCAGCTTCTTGGATGGGTTTTCTTTCTCCATTATTTTAAACTTAACAGGATAGCAAGAAATATGATTCTGTTTTTTTTTCTGCTCACATCCTGAAATTCCAATGTACAGAACCAAAGCAATAATAGCAAATTTTATAGAATCCAAGAGTAAACTCCTAGTTCATAAATATAAATAATCCATCGTATTTTAGATATAAAAATTGTCCAAAATTATAGTGGATGAAACTCCATACCGCAAGTAAAAAATAGAATCCTGCTTCGATAAAGCAATGTCTTGAGAAAATAGTCGAGTTTATAAAGTTGAAATTTTTTTTAACGATTACAGAATTTGTCAACGTCAGCCAGATTCTGGTTCTAACATTTATTCCATTTATTTCGTATTTAAATATTATTTTAATATTTTTATATCTAAATTGATATAAAATAATTATTTTTTACCTATTGACAAATTCTATTAGAAAGTTAATATAAATTATATGGTATATATAATTAAAATATAAAAAATTCTATTCTATTGTTTTCTAGGCAATTCATAGAATCTTTTTTTTTTATAAGATCTTTTTTGTGTAATTTAATAAAGAAACAATGTCTAAAAAATATGGTAATGAGATAAATCTCTATTTGATAAATCTTTTTGAATTCATATTCATACAGATACAATTTTTTTCTGACTACATCCTATTTAGGCTTCAATTTGTTTTATTCGAATGTCCCAAAATTTTTTATGCAAAGCCAATTGTCACTGGCTACATCTAGAGGACGTGTTTTTCTGATCTGAATAAACTTTTATTTAAGGCTTTTCTATGTTAAAAAAAAATTTCCTCTTTTTAATAATATCAATTTTTTGCATTAGCTGCGCAACAGATACGTCTGTTGATACAGTAGATGGGCAAAAGCTTTATCGTCACGACGATCCAAAAGTTCAAGAGCCTTCTTTTGCTAGAAATAATTTAGATGTACGCAATGTTGTCAGTAAACAAATACAAAGAGATGATTTTAATGGTGTTTTTTTTATTTCTCCAGAAGAAATACTATTAGTTCAAGATTATTGGAGTGGTGAATTTAATCGTTTGACACAGCCAGGCTCATACAACAAATTTTTCCAAGAATTTCGTCTCCAGATGAAAAGGTTAAGTGCATACTATGGAAATGATGTTCAGAAAGAAAAAATGATGGTATCTGCTGAAAAAAATTTTTATGAATTTTGTGTTTCTATGAATATAGATGAAGAATATAAATCCTGGAAAAATAAAATTTCTGCTTGGTAGAAAGAATTTTATAATGAAAACATATTGTGTATTTTTTTCCTTATTAGCTATTTTGAGTGGATGCAGTTTTTCTTTTTCTACATATCCTCTTGCACCTTTATTGCTTCCAATTATGGGAGGCTCCACCAATTCTATTTCAGTTCCGAGTTATTTTGATATCATACAAAACCAAGAAAGTAGACTGAAAGAATTGCGCATAGGTGTGTTATCCAATAGAAATAGGAGTGATTGGAATTCTAAAGTTGATGGGCAAATATTAGATACAAGAGAAGATGAGAATAAATTATTATGTGACTTTTTGCTTAATAGCGGTCTTTTTAAAGATGTTATTTTAAAGAAAAATTTTAAATCTGGCGATGTTGATTATATAATATCTTGTAATGTAGATTGCATTTACACTATAGAACTTGATGGGTTTGCCTATACAATGAATTGTCTAACATTAGGAATTGGCTTTTTATTGGGTGTTCCTTACCAAGATTCTTCAGCTTTCTATGTTGCTGAGGCAATTGTAAGAGATGGAAAAAACGATACTCAAGAAGTATTGAGCGGAAGTTTAAGTGAAAACTATAAGGTTTGGAGGTATGATAATATATACTGGCGACCAGATTTTTATGGGTATTCAGCACTGAAGCCATTATTTAATCAAATACTTTTCGATTTTATAACAAGATCTGGTTGTTTACAAAAATAGTTCAAAAGGATTCTTTATTTATGAAATATACTATATTGGCACTTATATTTTGTCTTATTCTTCCTGGATGCCCTTCAATAAGCAGATCCTATGAAAATGCATTAAAAATTATTCAAAAAAATGGACAAATAAACGAAGAAGACTTTCAATCATGTTTGGGAAAGTTGGACAATGCTATTCTTTATGCAAGAGAAGATATTCAATATACAGATTCTTCTAACCACGACCAATATGCTTATATTTTACCGATGGCAGAAATAGCTAAAGCCAGGTTATATAATCGAGTTGACCAAATTGAAAATATGGAAAAAAGTTGTTGGAAAGCTATTAAAATAGCTGAATCTTTATTGGGAAAGCATATTAGAAAAAGCAATACAGCACAAAATATGTTTCAAGAATACTCTGTATACTTTCGCCGCGAAAAAATTCGCCGTCATGCATTTACAATTTTGCAAGAAGCCTATAGGCGTGTAGGAGAGAAAGATTTATCCCAATTGATGCAATTGCAGATTGTCTTTAGTGATAGCTATCTTATTTCAGATTTTGCTCATCAGGAAGAGGAATATATCAGAGAGGCAGAAAATGCTGTCTGGGTAAAAAAATACAATCAAAAAAAAGAAGATATAAGACATACTTTTACTTTGGTTCTTTTAGCACTTGGGCGAGCAGCAGAACAAATGGCTATTGAATCAGAGAAACAGCAAATACATCAACAATTACAAAATACTTATGATCCTTATCAAAGGGCCATATTGTATCAACGGCTTGCATGTCTCAATCAAAAAGAAAAAGAAAGCGAGCAACGTTATAAAGAAAATGTTGAAAATGAAAATATTCAACATCATTATAATTTACAAAATATACAAAAAGTTTATCAACAAACTTCATTGAATGCTCTAGTAAATAATTTTCGAAATCTACAGCTATCTCCACAAATAAAAAATTTACCTTCTTTTAACAGATTAATCTCTCAAACAGCATCTTTAGATAACTATATACAAAGAAAAGGATTTGATGAGAAAGCAGCGGATGATCTTATGAATTTACGTAATACTTTAGATGAATTAACAAAAGAAGCGCAAAATAAAATTAGAATTAGCATGAAATAGAAAATATGTACATTTTATTCTGATGGATGTAACTGATCATGCGCTTGGTAATGAGTAACAGAGCTATACTGGGACGACCATCAACTAACTATTTCTGGCTTTCCATTAAGCGCAACATCGGTTACGCCTTATTCTAATAAATTCCATTCAAGAAGTAGGATATTTTATGAAATTTTTATATTCTTTCAGTTTTTTTATATTAATCTGTGGCTGCTCCTATTCTACACATACTACTCGTTCAATTCAGTCTTATCTTGTTGACATAACATCTGATTTTTTCCAAACACTTTCAGAGGAAGGAACTATAGCAAGAGCGCATTTTACTATATTTTTACCAGAAAAGGCACTCCATATAAGAAGGCGACAGGAATTTCGAGAAAATTTAGAAAGAGAATTAACTTCACGAGCTGGAGATATAAGCATGAGCTACCAGCGATCTGCAGAAAGGGTATTTTTTTTACCTCCTGGCTTTTTTAAAAATAAAAGCGGCATTGATGAAAATAATATGCATTCTGTATCTCTTGTTCAAGAATTTTTGAATGGAACTCGTTTAGGATGGATTTCTATTAATAGTTATTGGTCACAGCTCAACCACATGTTAAGCTCAGGAAACGCTAATTTTATTAATAATCTTCCAGGTTCATTAAGAGCAGATATGAGCAATCCACTAAAGTATATTTTAAGGGTAGATGTATCTTATGATGAGGAACTAGGCATGACAATCCACCGTCATAAAATCCATTTTCAACTTTTTGAAATAGGAAAAGAGCGATGCTTTTTCGAAAAGTCATATCCTGTTATATTAACTGCTAAAATTGTCCCTTAAAATTCGTTATCTTATTTACTTAGAACAACTTTCTTGGATAAAAAATAGGAGGAAATTTTGGATGACTTTTTCAAATTGTTTATATCTTTTGTTATGCTTTTCCTTAATTTTTTTAGAAGCATGCTCTACCACAGTTCAACAGAAATCGAAATACCTATCAGATCAAGAAAAAGATATTTACTTGCAAGAAAATTTAACACCTTTAATAAAAACGATTTTTTCCTCTATAGGCCCAAAAAAAATATTTATTTCTAATTTTTATTCAGAGGGAACAAAAATAGAGCCTAGAATGGCTACATATATTATTCCACGTATAGAAAATGCCTTAAGCGCAATGGGTGCCAAAGTATTGGAACGAAAAAATTTAAAGCCTATTTTGCTAGAGCAAATTATGGATGAAAACCGTATTCAACAAGGTGGAAAAATAGAAGGTGCAGATATTATTATATTTGGAACAGTGCGCGAAATTTCGACAAAGAGCTATTCTCTAGAAATTAGAATTTTAGATGTAGATAATGCTAGTTTGATTATGCAAACAGCTTGTATTTTAAATAAAGAATACTTACCGATAAGATATGGGGGAATTTGAACCGATTGCGAGTCTCCAAAACTTCCTTTTTTGTTCTATTTGTATTCATCTATGACTTAAATTGCATATTATTTGACTCTCTATGCAATGCAAGCGAGAAGCGCGGTAAACATCAATTTTTATACAGTGCCACACCATAGCTGCATTTGTGGCCTAGCAGTTCCTGGCCTAGCTTTTCCCATTCTTACTTAGGAACGGCTAGGAAGAGATCAAAGTCTTTTCTTTTTATCTCGCGGATCAGTGTATTGGCATTGGAATCGTGTCTTTCGAAGCGGATTTCGTAAACATTCTGATGTTCTATTTCATTGATCTGTTTTTTATCTGCTCCCAGGAACGCAAGACAAGGGTCTTGGATATGTTCTGCGATTCTTTCTCGAAGTATTGTCTAAGTATCCCTCGCTCTGATGCCTGGCTTTCTTTTACCAGCACAGAAAATTCGTTTTCTGAAAGCTCCAACTGGGCATGCTCCACTGTCTTGCCTGTTCTTCACTCGTGCCTTTCCCCTGCACTAAAACGCCTCTTTCTTCCTAAACGAACAAAACACTCATTCCTGCCAACAGCAATAAAATAAAAACAATACTTTTCCTCATGAATTTTCTCCTAAAACGATTGTAAAAAAATGCTAGAAATCCCCATCTCCTATTCTATCATTTTCTTTTTTAAAGAATTTTGCCACAGATGATGTCTACGTCATTGGTGTTAAGCTAAAGAAAACGCAAAAAATTAACCAGGCACGGAGAAATACACCGCAGAAGAGGTGCAAA
>CALKWO010000324.1 GCA_938003875.1 uncultured bacterium | reverse complement strand
AGAATCGTAGTCCGATTCGTTATCATTATCTTAATCTTAATCTTAATCTTAATCGTTATCGAAATTTTTGTGATTTCCCTTTAATTTAGGGATACACAGAAGTAAAATTTACATAACAAGCTGTCTTGTATTCAATTAAAAATGGGAAAGTTATTTAATTCTCATCGCTAACAAGTTTTCATTACAGCTTATATCATGAATCAGGAAAATTTTCATGCAAAGATGGATATGGATTTTTATATGTATTTTTTGCTTTTCTGCTTGTGTTGAAAGAAAGATAAACATTCTCTCCGATCCACCAGGTGCCAATGTATGGCTAGATGGAGAAAAAATCGGGCAAACACCTGTTAGTATACCCTTTTCTTTCTATGGGACACGAGAGATCACGCTTTCTAAAGAAGGATATCACTTGCTCTCTAATATGGAAAGTATTCCAATACCATTATATCAATACTTTCCCCTGGACTTTATCAGCGAATTTCTAATCCCTGCTACGTTTGTGAATGAACATAATTTCTCGTATACCCTAAAACCCTATTTCCCATTCACAGCCAGTCAAAAAAAAGAATTAGAAAAAAGAGCAGATGCTGTGCGTATTCAGCATACAAAATAAGGAAAGAATATCGAAATGAAAATTATAGCAGGTGATGCCAGGGGGCTAAAGCTCGAAAGCCCAGAGGGAATGCAAACAAGACCGATGAATATACGGGTCAGAGAGTCTGTCTTCGATCTGATACAAGACAAAGTCCCTGGCTCTTTGGTACTAGATCTATTTGCTGGCACAGGTTCTCTAGGCCTGGAGGCACTTTCAAGAGGTGCTAGATTTTGTTATTTTCTGGAGACTTCCAAAGAAACACAGCAAGTCTTGTTGAGAAATATTGCGAACAATCACTTTAAAGAACGCAGCAAATTTATATCTTACAACGCTTTTCATATTTTTAAAATATGGAAAGAAAAGGAGCTTTGCCAGATTGTTTTTTTTGATCCACCCTATCATTATTTTGACAATCCAGTGACGAGAAGAGAATGTATGCAATACCTGTCAGAGCTTGCAGAAAAAATGGCACAAGATAATGCACTCATAGTACTCCATTACCGAAAAGATGCTATGGCAGGAATGCCCATTCCCAAAGCACTTCATATCCTGGAGAATCGTGTTTATGGCACTACAGAAATCATGATTTTGGAGGTACAAAAATGTATGAATTCTTAGTCTTCACAGGTTTTTTGGTGATTTGGTTTGTTTTGAATAAATATATACTCCCGTCCATGGGAATAAACACCTGAATGTCCTCTTCATGCGAAGTTTCGCATAGCCAAAAAAAAGAAGAATAGGCTTTCAAGGTGATAGTGACCGAAGGAGTCCTTTTATAAAATGAGTAAATGCGAAATGGCTGTTCTCGATATAGAAGAAACAAAAGAAGTTATAGAAAAGATTGTTTCCTTACAGGAATTTCCTCATGTTTCTTTGCTTTTTGGAACATATAACAAACACATCAAACTTCTGGCAGATATGTTCAATGTAAAAATCATTGCAAGAGAAAACCTTAAAATATATGGAGAAAAACTTGCAGTAGAACGCGTTTTTATGGCTATAGATTGTATTAAAAAGCATATTCTACAGCACGGAAGGGTTTCTGAGCCAGAGATACAAGAAATGATTGTCTCTTTTGCGGAAATCCATGAAAAAGCTAAAATCAAAAGCAAAGAAGATGGCTTTCCTGTCGCCCCTAGAACAGCAGGGCAAAGAAAATATATGGAAGCGATTCGTAACCACGAAATCGTATTTGCGATTGGGCCTGCTGGTACAGGAAAAACTTTTCTTGCCGTAGCGATGGCACTGGATGCTTTACGGCAGGGAAACGTTAAAAAAATAGTCTTGGTACGTCCTGCTGTAGAAGCTGGAGAAAAATTGGGCTTTTTGCCTGGCGATTACCAGGAAAAGATTGACCCTTATCTAAGGCCCTTATATGATTCCCTTTATAATTTAATAGAATATAACCGCTTGCAAAGGTATATAGAAAAAGGTATCATTGAAATTGCCCCTCTTGCCTATATGAGGGGAAGAACTCTGGAATCGGCCTTTATTATACTGGATGAAGCACAAAATACTACGGAAGCCCAGATGAAAATGTTCCTTACAAGATTAGGCGTAGATTCCAGAATTGTCATTACAGGAGATATTACCCAGATTGACCTTGTGGATAATACAAAGTCAGGCCTCATCCATGTACAGCAAGTTCTTTCTGGCATAGATGGCTTGTGCTTTTTCTACTTAAGCAAAGAGGATATTGTCCGACATAGACTAGTGCAGAAAATAGTCGCTGCTTATGAAAAAAATGCAGAGTCACAATCTTGAAATAAATGGGAGTTTTAAGGATGAAAGAATATATAGAATTTGTTTGTGAATGTGGGAAACTACTAAAAGTACCAAAAGAAAGGGCTGGACAGACAGGAAAGTGTTCCAAATGCGCTAAGCCCGTGACGATTCCTTTTGCCTCGTCTTACAGCAAAGAGGCAGGCAATAAAAAAATGTCCCCTGCAATGAAAGAAGATCCGAAATATGTTCCTCCTGTAAAGCAGGCAGTTCCTGTAAAAAAAGAAGCGAAAAAAAAGGAATCTGGCTCTAAATCATGGAAAACCATATTGCTGGTTCTGATTTTTTTTCTTCTGGGAATTTTTCTAGGCATAGCGATAGGCCCTGAATATTGGAATATATTGCCCCCAAAATCCAAGATACTTTGGTGGAAAGAAACGATTCCTGAACCCATAAAGACTCCACCACAAGAAGGGAATTACAAGTCTTCCAGCGAAAGTCCCAAATATCATGAAACTAAAAATCGCTCTCAGGAAATTTATGACAGAGAAAAACCTAAGGTAGAGGTCGCGATAAGAAACATAGAAGCATACGTTGCAGTCTTAGATAGAGAGATTCTATCTTTGAGAGAAAAAAAAAATCTTTTAGAAACCCGATACAGCATTACAACCAATGAAGATGTAGATAAACTTTTAAAAGAATCACAGCAAATGAAAACAGGCCTGGAGGAAAGATTGAACTATGCAAAAGATTCTTTACAGGAATCTAAATGGGATAATCTTCCTCAAGCCTATTCTTATCTTAAAGATTATGAAAATCTCCAGGCAGATAGCTCTAGCTTGATAAAAAATCTGCAAAAAAATTCTCAAAAGATTGAAGCCGATTTGAATCGCTATCAAAAACACATCGCCAGCAAGCCTATGATAGAAAATAGCCAATATTTAGGCGATTGGTATGATGCCCTTAAAAGAAATTTTTCCCAATGGAAAAGCATAAGGCAAACGGGGCAAAGTACCTCAGGCAAAAGCGGGATTCTCGTGCAGCATATACACCAGATTATCCAAAGGATGGAAACCTATCCAGGAGAAATACAAGAAACTTCGGACACTCTGTTGAAGATCATGAATACAAAAGATGTCCAGAGGTGGATACAATACAGAAAAGAGCTATCTTCTTCATCAAGCCAGAAAAGACAAGGTTTATCTGTAGAAAGATTTCTCCAAAAAGATAAAAAATTTGAATTGGAAGTTGCTGATGAATTGGATTTATTGAGAAGACAAATCATCTCTTTTCAAGAAAAAACAGAAAGACAAGAAACTCCAGATGAAGTTGCAGGAAAAATTCTTTCTGCTTTAAGGATCATAGAACGTAAATACACAGAAGCCTATAAAGATTTCAATGCTGGCGTCATCCACTTTGAAAATCATACCTTTTAAAAATGGGATATATACGTGAACCTGGAAATAGCTTGCGAATGTGGGAAAATGCTTCAAGTTCCCCACTGGAGATCTGGACAAAAAGGCAAATGCAGTACATGCCAGCGTCTTTTGATCATCCCTTCGTTGTCTGAACTTGGTTATGAAATGATTATAGAGCCTCTAGGCCAACCTTCTATGAAAAGAATACACGCGAGTCTATTCTTTTCTCTTTATGCTATTTCTTTTTATACAATGATATCAGGGCTTTTTACAGGAATTCTTTGTAAACCATATATAAAATCATGGATACAAAAAGAAAAAGTGGTTCCCATTGTTATCAAAAAAGAATTGCCAAAACCACCAGAGATAGTGATTACACCCGAACCTGAAAAGGTCAAAGCAATCAAAGAAACTTTGCCTGCGCTTACTGTGGAAATTTTTCCTGGAGGCTGGTACTCTTATATTCTCCAGTCATTAGACAGGCTGGAAAAAAACTTTTATGGAAAAAAATATCGGGTGGAAGAAGGGCGAGAAGAGATTGTCATACAGGCAATTCATAGTGCTATGAAATTTGCTTCTTTTATAAAAGAATACCGACAAGAAGCCAGACAATTGCATAATGATCTGAGAGAAATAGAATCTGGTGGTAAAAATTTAATGGAATGGATAGCCTTTAAGATGGAAAATAAAACACTGGAAGCGAAAGGATTAGGATTCTTAAAAGAATTTGCACTTTCAGGAAATATTGCAATTCCGAAAGAAATCCTTAAAGCAACAGAAAATGCTTCTTACAATATACAGCACGAAATAGAGAGCGGTATTGTACATCTAAAAACAATTCGCGAAATCCATCGTTGCCTATCAGAGTTGCACCAAGAATTTACCATGCAAAAAAATACTATATTGCAATTGAGAAAAGAATGGTCTGAGCAAAAATAGAAAGGATATTTATGAATTATTTTTTATTTGTTAGTTTACCTGGTGGTACAGAATGGTTTGTAATTCTCGTGATTGCTTTGCTTCTTTTTGGAAAAAGGCTTCCTGAAGTAGCTCGTTCTATGGGCAAAAGCATAACAGAATTTAAAAGAGGGATGAACAACATTTCTGATGATCTAAATGAAGCTATTCAAAAGGAAGATAAGGATAAAGGAGAGAAGAAAGAATAGTGGGCTCGCTGGGATTCGAACCCGGAACCAACCGGTTATGAGCCGGACGCTCTGACCGTTGAGCTACGAGCCCTAAAACTGCTTCGTATTATAGCAAAAAAAAAAAATATTGCAAGAAAAAAATAAAAAAAAATGTATTGATCAAAATGATTCTGTGCAAAATGAGTAGTGCTATAGCAATAGCATCTACTCCATTTTGCGGTTCTAGCATACTTTTAAAGAAGGCACTATTTATATCTTCTTTTGAAATATGTTCAACAACATTTTACTAAAACAAAAAAATAAAAAAAATTATATTCCCCATTTCTCATTTTCCGAAGGAGTGGCCTATGAGTGCCATGAACAGTAATGTTGTGGCGCACCTTATCGTAATGGTGCAGGGAAAAGAAATCGATACACTAGAAATATTGAAAGACAATACTTTTCTCATTGGCAGAGGAGAAGACGTTCACTATCAGATTAAATCTGGTGCTTTGTCCCGCCATCATTGTGAAGTAAAAGACTGTGGACTTTTTCTGGAAATCAGAGATCTATCCAGCATGAATGGAACTTTAGTGAATGGGCAAAAAATTGAAAAAATAGTGCTAAAAGATGAAGATAAGATACAATTAGGGCCTATATTCCTTAAAGTAAAAACATTCTATCCTAAATCACAAGAAACCGTTGTTGATGTCCAGGCAGAAAGCAACATACAAGAATCTGGTGGGATACCTGGCTCTTCCCAAAAAGCTCAAGAAGAAGCCCAGGTAAAAGAAACAGACATTGAGGAATCTAAAACAATCCAAAAGCCTATCAAAGAGGCAGATTTTCCTTCTGGGAAGTGCATGGTTTGTCAAAGATTTCTTAGCTCCAAAGAAATGTCTGTCCATATAGGGGTATTCCGAGAAAATAAAATATATTGCATCCCCTGCTTTTGCGAAGGAGCAGAGGATTTTCCCACTATCGGTGGATATAAAATTGTAAAAAAAATTGGAAGTGGAGGGATGGGAAATATATACGAAGCAATCCAACTTTCTATGCAACGCCCAGTAGCATTTAAACTTATGAAAGGCCTAGAAAATGCTAAAGAACATCAAATCAAAAGGTTTTTCAGAGAAGCCCGCATGGGCGGAAGGCTGAACCATCCCAATATTGTGAATTTTATTGATGCAGGACAGGTAGAAGGAGCTTGTTTTATTGCGATGGAATATATATGTGGCATGGATGCAAAACAGATTTTAGAGTCAAAGGGCGCGTTTTCTTACCAGGAAGCCATGAGAATTGCCTATCATGTCGCAACCGCTCTGGATTATGCCAGAGAACGCTTTAATATCGTACATCGGGATATTAAACCGGAAAATATCCTGATCGACAGGGACAATAATGTCAAGATAACAGATTTTGGCCTTGCCAAAAATTTTGAAGAAGCTGGTTTTTCTGGCATCACAAAATCCCAGACAGGAGTAGGAACTTTATACTATATGTCTCCTGAACAAATTTTAGATGCAAGGTTCGCTGACTATAGGGCAGATATCTATTCCTTGGGCGTAAGCCTCTATGAAATGCTGACCACATTTCGTCCTTTCAATTCCACACAGATGATGGATTTGATAAACAAAATTCGCTATGAGGTTCCCACGCCTATCACTCAATATACAGAAAACATTCCTGCCAGCGTATGTGAAATTATATCCAAATGTATGGAAAAAGATCCAAATAAACGCTATCAAACGGCTGGAGAATTGCTACAAGATATAAAAAAAATATAATGAAAGGTACTCTATGCATCAAGAAGGTACTATCCTTCGTGTTGATGGTAAAACATGTGTTGTGCATAATGGGCAAAAAGAATATCGGGCTTATATACGAAAGCGTATAAAAGGCGCAGATAGTTCACAGATAAAGCCTGTCTGCGTTGGAGACAGAGTTATATTCGAAGTGCGTGGCGAGCAAGAAGTCTTGATCCATGAAGTTTTGCCAAGAAAAAGCTGGCTGGCGCGAAAAGCTGTAGACCATTTTGGGAAAGAGCAGGTTATCGTGGCGAATGTAGACCAGCTTTTCGTTGTGGCTTCTTTTGCAGAGCCTCCTTTTAACTCAGGCATCATTGACCGTTTTTTACTGGCAGCAAGCAAAGGCAACCTGGAACCTGGTATCATCGTCAACAAAAGCGATCTCAAAGAAAAAGAAGAGGAAGAAATCCACAAGAAAATCGAAATATACCAGAGCCTGGGATACAACGTTCTCTTGACAAGCATCTACTCTCAGGAAAGCATAGAAAAGCTCAAAGATTGCCTTAAGGATAAAAGCACTGTTTTTGTAGGCCATTCTGGTGTAGGAAAATCCTCTTTACTTTTATCACTGGATAGATCCCTGGAAGTTTTTGTACAAAGCGTTAATGCAAAAACCTTTCGAGGAAGACATACTACCACAACAGTCACGCTATGGCCTTTGCCTTTTGGCGGGTTTCTGGTAGATACACCAGGAATTCGGGAATTTGCTCTCTGGCAAATGGAAATCAGAGAAGTTTCTTTCTATTTCCCTGAGATGAAAGACCTTGTTCCTCTTTGCAAATACAAGAGTTGCACTCACACACATGAACCTGATTGCGCTGTAAAAGATGCCTTAGAGAAAAAAGAAATCGCTCTTTTTCGCTATCAAAGCTATTGTAGAATTCTAGAATCCTTACAAGGGCAAGAATCGGAGGGTTGGGATTGAACCAGTTGCCAAAAGAATTTTTAACCAAGATGCAAACCCTGATGGCAGAAACAGAGTATCAGGAATTCCTCGATTCTTTTGAAAAGACGAGATTTCATGGACTTCGAGCGAATACTTTAAAAATTACGCCAGAGGCTTTTTCCCAAATTAGCCCCTTTTCCCTGAAAACCATTCCCTGGTGCGAAGAAGGCTTTTACTATCCCTCAAAAGAAGAGCCAGGAAAGCATCCCTATTACTATGCAGGCCTTTATTATATACAGGAACCTAGTGCTATGCTTCCAGCAAACATCCTGTCAGCAAAACCAGGAGAGAAAGTGTTAGACCTCTGTGCTGCACCAGGAGGAAAGACATTGCAACTAGCAGCACAAATGCAAAGACAGGGATTGCTGGTAGCAAATGAAATCAATTCTGACAGAGCCAAAGCCTTATTGAAAAACATAGAACTTTACGGAGCGTCCAATGTCCTCGTCACAAACGAAACGCCAGAAAATCTTGCCCAGAAGCTTCCTGTTTATTTCGACAAGATTCTTGTGGATGCCCCCTGCTCAGGAGAAGGAACTTTCCGCAAAGACAAAGATTCCATAAAAAATTGGGAAAAATATTCCCAGGAAAAATGCAGTCATCTACAAAAACAAATACTAAAAGAAGCGGATAAAATGCTTAAAGAGGGTGGATATATAGTCTATTCTACCTGCACATTTGCCCCTGAAGAAAATGAGCATATAATCTACGATTTTTTGCAACAGCATAAAAATTATGAACTTGTAGATATCCCCAAAAAATATGGAATAGAAAAAGGACGATCAGGATGGTGTCATGAAGATGAAGCCATAGGAAGAACCGCCAGGCTTTGGCCTCACAGAATAGAAGGTGAAGGTCATTTCGTCAGTCTCCTATGGAAAAAAGAAAGCATTACAAAGGCTTCTTTCCCTACAACAAGCCCAAAGAGCCCCAAATTCATCCCAGGATATCAGAAAGTATACCAGGAATTCTGCCAAAACCATCTAACACAAGATTTGCAAGGCATTCCCCTATGGCACGAATCCTCTCTCTTTCTTCTACCCTGCGACTTGCCAGAACTTACTGGTATACGCGTCTTAAAGTTTTGCTGGTACATAGGCCAGATCACTCGCGAAGAATTTGAGCCATCCCATTCCCTGATCTGCGCATTGAGCCAGCACCATCTGCAAAAAAAACTGGATTTTTCCCATGATTCCGAAGAAATCACACGCTATATCCGAGGAGAAAGCTTGAGAAAAAAAGGCGAAAAAGGCCTTGTAGCCATTTGCATGGACGGCTATACCCTGGGTTGGGCCAAATACAGTGCCGATATGCTCAAAAACCTCTATCCCAAAGGATGGAGACGAATGTGCTGATATTTAGGAATCAGAATTAAATAACTTCCCCATTTTGAAAAAAAATTTACCGCTCTTCTCTGCGATCTCTGCGCCTCTGCGGTAAATTTTTTTTCGAAATGGGGAAGTTATTTAATATGTTTTGTAGCCGCAGGGTTGCGCCGAAAATGACGATCTATTCGAAAAAGACGACCTTCAGCGCAATCCCTGCGTCTTTTGCCAATACAGACTAACGGAATCGAATCTTTTTAAGCCAGCTAAAGGTCATTTACCAGAGACGCAGGGATTGCGCTGGCGTTCGGCTTTTGAGCAGACATGACTTTTTCGGCGCAACCCTGCGGCTACAATCTATTGCAAGACAAGATATTAAAACTTAACACGTATGGTTTAGGGGAAAACGTCCATTGCGGATAAATGATCTACTTCACTTCTATTCCTAGAATCCTTTCAAAGCCGATTCCTGCTATAATATATTTGTGCAAGG
>CALKWO010000323.1 GCA_938003875.1 uncultured bacterium | reverse complement strand
CTGCTCAAACCCTACAAAATCGGGGCATAGCGATGGCTGCCTAAAACTCGCTTAAATGGTCGCCGATACATTTGTCGAATGGCTATATCCCGATTTTTCAGATGACTTTGACAGAGTGGTATTTGCCATATACGAAAATTCAGATCACGAAAATAAACTGAAAGCATTCCATAATAGATTGTTAGGAAAACGGCTTGAATAGCCACTTAAGGCTTTGCTGTTCTGAGCCAGTAGCTCATTTTGAAGCAATCGATTGTCTAAAAGATAGTGATTCGGTTGTGATGAAACGAGAAGTTGCTATGGATGTCTAAGAAGTCATCAGAACATCAGGAGAAGGACTGTTTGATGTTATCTAGAATCTCTGTTGTCTATTTTGCAATAACTTGTTTATTTCAATGTTTCTCAGTTGTTTTTAATAGAAACGCTTACGGAGAAGAATATGATTTCTAGAAAAATTATTATATTTTTAAGAGGTGGGCCAGCAGTTGGAAAAAGTTCTGTCGCAGAGGAATTATCAAAGAAACTGCCATATTCGGCGAAAATAGAGCAAGATATTTTACGATATATGGTAACAGGAGGCCTGGTAGCTTCCAAAAAAGGACTCCATCCATCTGCAGCCCCTGATGAATATACTCGTCAATGCCATCTTGGAGACAAAAATTCTCTAGCTTTGGCAAAAAATTTTGCTGAATCGGGATTCCTTCCTATTATAGCAGGATTCAACGGTGGAGAGTCTGCTGAGACTTTTTATTTATTGAAGCATCCTGACAAAGTAAGATGGTATCCTGATAAAGAGTTTCTTATGCAAGAATTACCTGGATTCATTTTTTTCCAAGTTGTCTTGGATACTTCTCCTTTAATTTTGAGTGAAAGATTAAAAGCTAGAGGGTTTGAAGAAAATACAATAAGATTTATTCTAAATCAGAGAGAGCTATTTCTTAATGCAGTTTCGCAAACGCATGTAGATATTCTCATAGATACCAGTCAACGTGATCCAACATGGGTGGCAGAAAAAGTTATAAATGAATTAAATTTGGCAAAATATTTTTAGGCAAGGATATGACATCTCTTCGTATTTTAGTAGTCAGTGGTACCTATCCGCCTGACATTGGTGGGGCTGAGCTAAGTATCCATACTGGCTGTAAAGGTCTTATTCAAAGAGGGCATAAGGTAGTAGTTATTGCAGATGATAGACGCCCCGCTCAAGAGATATACGATGAAGTTCCTGTAATTGGGGTTTCTCCTGAAAAATTAAAGAATGAAATAGAATATCAATTCTCTATTCACAAATTTCAAGTTGTAATAACGCAACTTATTTATTCACCAGATGCATTGTTATGGACAAAATTGCAAAAAATTCCGAGTATCTATTTTGTAAGAAATAACGAAATGCACATTGATCTCTCTATATCTTCTGCTTATGCGCCTAATATTTTGGTTGCCAGCTCTAAATTTCTTGCTATAAAATCCCAAGAAAAATGGAAAAGGAATGTGGAAGTCATATATCCATTCATAGATTTAAAAAAAACCACGCCTTTAAGGAAAAGACCTATTTATCTAACTGCAATTAATCCTTTGGTATTGAAGGGGGGACAGTTATTTTATACTTTAGGAGAAAAATTTCCAGAAAAAGAGTTTTTAGGAGTAATGGGCTGGACAGGCTTAAGGAAAAAATCTGATTTTAATTGGGACCCCCGTCAATGGGAATTAATTGCGCAAGCCCATGGCGATTCTACGGTACATCCTCCTGAAGAGATAGACTTTTCAGCCCTTTCTAACGCCAAAATTTTAAAAGCTATTGCTGATATGAAGACTGTTTATGAAAAGACAAGAATTCTTTTATTCCCTTCTCAATGGCAAGAAGCTTTTGGCCGTAGCATAGTCGAAGCACTTGCCGCAGGAATTCCAGTGATTGCTACAGATGTAGGCGGAATCAGAGAAACCGGCATTGATAAAGGAGGATTTCTTCTCCCTAAAGACTGTTCTATCGAAACCTGGGAAAATTCAATTCGTTACATTGATAAACCAGAGGTTTATGAAAAAATGTCAGATTATGCTAAGCAAGATTGCTCTTGGTATTCTCTCGATGAACAACTGAATGCATTGGAAAAACTTTGTATTTCTCTATGCTGATCGGTAAATGGTTTTTCTTAGACCTCTAAAGATTATTTCATAAACACCCGACTCTTTCTTGCACAGAATAAACCCATCTAAAAAATTGACAAGTCCTTCTTTTAAAATATCATAAGGAAGTAAAGAAGCTATGATAGGCGTTATGATGAGATCATGGCTGATATAAATATCCAAGCCATTGGAGACTTCTTCCATTTTAGGAAGAATCCATTCTAAAAAAGCATCAGTTCCTTTATTTGGAGGTAAAATGATGCTTTCTTCCAATTCTTTTGAGAACCAAGCTTTAATGAAATCTTTTCCCAATTTTTTCATTTCTTCTCCAGTACGGCTAGAGTTTATTACAAATGGCCCATGTTTTCCGAGCATACAAGATTCTTCTAAAGGATAATCTAAATTTCTTCCCAACATGATAGCTTTAGCTGTTTCTCTACATCTCGCAGCGGGGCTGCTGAAAAATCTGAATGACTGGAATGGCAAAAGTTTCTGCCCTAACATCTTTGAAGTTTCAATGCCTTGTTTGGTAAGATGAGTTTCATTATCTGGGAAAAGTTCTTGCTGTTTTTCTCTCTCTGCATGTCGTATAATAATAGCAAACCTATTGTTATCTCTCAAATTGAGAATATCTTGTAAAATTCTAAAATTATTCATTGTATTGACTGCCTTTCTCTAAATTTTTTCATCCTCTAATAAAAAACATCTAAAAGGGATACCTATTTTGCCGTATATTTCTGCTGTAGCAGGATTTAAAGGGAGAAATTCGGGAGGTGCTATTCCTAAGTCATTGCACATTTGACGAAGTTGATTTTTAAATTCTTCAGAATCGTTTAATTGCGGAATTAAAGGGGAACGGACTTGAATTTTAGCCTGCATATCAGCTAGATAATAAAGATTCTGTATAATCTGTTCATTAGAAACGCCCGTCCATTTTTCGTGTTGTCCAGGATCCAATAATTTAATGTCATAGAGGAAAAGATCCGTAAAAGGTAAAATGGATTCTAAAACTTTACGAGGAGCATAACCACACGTTTCTATAGCTGTATGGATGCCCTCATTGTGAATATTTTGTAGCAATCTATAACAGGCTTCAGACTGGGCAAGGCATTCTCCTCCAGAAAGAGTTACACCTCCGCCTGTGTTACGAAATAAAATTCTATCTTTCTTAAGATTTTCTGCTAAGTTCTCCACCTGCCATTTGTCTCCAACTTTGCGCAAACTTTTGGTAGGGCAAACCTTGGTGCATCTCATACATTGTTTACAAGCTTCAAAATTGATCCAGATTTTATTGTTTTTTTGTTTTTCTATAGCATTAGAGATACATTGAGAGATGCACTGATTGCATCCAATACAGGTTTTACTTTCATACCATAAATTAGGCATAAATGCCCATGTATGAGGAGAATGACACCAGGCACAATGTAGTGGACAACCTTTGAAAGTTACTACCGTTCGTAAACCAGGCCCATCATGATAACAGCCCCGAACGATATCTGTAATTATTGCTTCCATCGATAGTTACCTTTTTTCAATGTTGTTCGGCCTTCTTGATTAGGAAATCTTGCACTTCTTCGCTTAACGATACAAAATAAGCTTGCCATCCTCCCATCCTTACTCGAAGAGACGAATATCTATCTGGATTTTGCTTTGCTTTTTTAAGATCCTCTGCTGAAACTATATTGATGGAAAGCAAATTACCTTTTTTTTCTAAAAAAGTCTCAATGAAACCTGCCAAACGTAATAATCCTGACTCCTCTTTAACCATAGCAGGCTCTAAAAAAATATCTATCGGAGCACCAGCAGAAAACCTCTCTCCTGGTAGTTTAGAGAAAGAATTTAAAATGGCCGAGGCTCCATTCAAAGCCATTCCAGTGGAAGGAGACATATTGTTAGCGATAGGACTTTGAGATAGCCTTCCGTCGGGTGATGCTCCAACTTCTTTGCCCATATCTACATCCCATCCATAGGTAGCCACGCCTACAGTAATATAAACATTTTTGTGTGGGCATAAAAAACTATTTCTTTCTACAGAGTCTATCAAAAAATTTGTAATTTGCGATGCTAAATAATCCACTTCTTCTATATCATTACCATATTTGGGGTACCAATAGATAAAACTCTGCCTCAATTCTTCTCGTGTTCGGTAATTGGAAAGCAGTATCTCTTGAAGTTCTTCCAAAGAGATTTTGTTTTCTTCAAATACAGCTTTTTTAATAACGACTAAACTATCGGCTACATTGGCTATTGCCCTTGCAACTATAGCAAAAATATTTTTTTCAGAACCGAAAGACATCATATCTCTGCCAGATTCTATAGTTCCTCGAACAAAAGCAGAAAAAAGTACATCGCCGTCTTGTAAACAATGAAATCCTTGGAGAGACAGTCGATCTTCTCTTGGTAAACCATGTTGCATAATTTCATCAATAATGGAATTTAACCTATCTTTTGCATCTTGAGAAAATAAAGGACCTCTTAAGGCGGTAATGAAACGGATGCTGTCCGTAGTTTTAATAAGAGCCTGAATCCTACTTTCTATTGATTGCAAATATTCATTTAATAAAATATCAAAATTTTCCATAGAATGGCTATTATTAGTAATAGATTCCAAAAGAAGTGCTAACAAATCAACAGGTAGCCAAAAAAAAGAGGACTTCCCTGGCATGGTGGTTTCCCAACATCCGTCAGTAGCATAATCATAAGCATCCTTTCCCCATCCATGAGACAGTAAAGCTGGCAAAAGGGTATTATCATTGTATATCGCGGGCTGTCCGCCTCCCGTTTTTATGGTTTTACAGACTTGATGTCTCAGATTATCACTCATTTTTTTGGGGAATAACCTTACTGTAATTTTAGGCTCTATTACTTTGAACTTCTCTAAACTTTTGAGAATCATGATACTTAAAAAATTGCTTCGATCTTCTCCATTGCATGTTTTTCCACCCAGTATTACATTTTGGAATCCTGTATCACCGAAACTACGGCTCTCTCTTCCAATATAATTTCTTTCACTAAATTTGAGGATATAAGCATCTATCCAGCATTGAGCCTCTTCCAAAGAAATTTTTTTGCTTTCCAGATCATGTTGTAAATATGGCCATAAAAATTGATCCATAGGGCCGATAGCACAAGGTGTAGAATTGTTCTGTAAGGCGGCATGAAGAAACCAGGCATTCTGTAAAGCCTGGGGAAAGTTTTCTGGCTCTCCTTTTGTTACTTTTTGCAAACGTTCTGCTATATCTTTATAGTATAAACCTGCGTTACAATAAACTTCCAAGAGTCTTTTTGCCCATATTTCCATGCCCTCTAATGCATGCATTTGTCCCTGAAAAAAATCTAGACGATCTGAATCCATCGTTTTTTTTGCCGTTTCTCTGGCAAATTCTATGTTTTTATACACTGCTGCCAAACCTTGATGAAGAAAGGTATTATAATCTGGAGCGCAATGTCCGAGGTGACACCAGCCTTTTACAATTTTATCTTCCGATGTCCAATATCTTGGATATCCTTCTGTGTTTTGGCTAACATAAGGGAATAAATTTCCAACAATCAATTCGTAATCTTGAGGTTGAGGAAGAGGAATATAGGTAAATAAGACTTTGATAGCAAGCCCCTTCCTTTCCAAAAGAGAAAGACTGGCTGAGTCTGGAAAGCATTCCCATAATTTTTCCGATAGAATAAATTGTTGAGGTTTTTCTCTAATGTTGTATTGCAGATATTTATATTGGGCATCTACCATCGTTTTTAATTGTTCCACAGATAGCGGTATACATCTCATGATTCTTACTCTTTCTCATAAAATAAAAACCCAGCCTTATTGTATCCTTTCAGATAATTAGGATCGAATTGCATCCGAATAGGACAGTTTAGACACCTAAAAAAATAGGGACTTTCTGTGTTGAGGGTTCTTCTCATGTTTTGGTATGGTATATCGTTCCATATTGTTTTAAAACTTTTTTTATACAGATTTCCCATGATAGGACTATCTAACATAAAACAGGGATGTACATCTCCATTAATATCTATCCATGTTTCTTTATAAAGGTAAGAGCATGTTCCTGATTTGAATAAACAATTGCTATTAATGGAATTAGAAAAACTACGCGGAAAAAATATGATTATATTCAACGATTTTGCTATTTGCTGAGATGAATTGAGATTTAAATCGCAGATATCTTGATGAAAAAGAAGACTTTCCTCTTTTTGGTCAGGATAAAAAATATACACATGAGAGGCTGCGATTCTATCTGCACCTATATTAGATGCTAATTTTACCATTGCAGGAAATTCTTCAATGTTGGACTTCATCAGTGTATATTGGATGGTGAGAGTAGGTCTGAATGTATATTGGTAATTTTTTCTGAGCGAATTGAATAGATGGATATTATCTATGACTCTTTCATAGTTTGCACCTTGTCGTAAATTTTCATATGTACTTTTGACAGCTCCATCGAAGGAAATTTTCAGATCGTTCAGATATGGTATAAGCTTTATGGATATTTTTTCATCTAACAACATTCCATTAGTGTAAAGTCCTAAGTAACAACGATTTTTATTTATAAGTTCAATTAGTTCTTCCCAATTTTTATACAGGAGTGGTTCTCCGCAAGTAGTAGGGATTATTTCCCATGCTGTTGGAAACAGTTGTTCTGATAATTGGGTAACTAATTCCCAATCCATAGTTGTCTTCTGATATTCTGCTCTACATTTTGATGTTTTAGAGGAAAAACCACATAGTTGGCATTGAAGATTACAATCACTATTTGTATTTAATGTAACTCGGACAGGCATCGCTGTTACTGCTTCCTTTGACTGTGATTCTTCCAAATTGGCAAGTCTTTCGTTTTTAAATTTTCTGTAGGGGAGTGCGTATTCATTCATATATTCATAACCATTCTATTTATTTATATAATTTGATTAATTGCTATCCTTTCAAATGCTATCTTTTCAGCAAGATTATTGATAGTCAATAATCTTGTGATTCCAATTCCATGCGGTTTTTATCATATCTTCAATTTTGAATTTAGGCTTCCATCTTAATATCTTCTGAATTTTTTCCGTTGAGCTAACCAAAATACTAGGGTCTCCTTTTCTTCTATTTAAGACATCACAAGCAATTTTTGATCCCGTAACGCTCTCTACGATTTTTATGATTTCTTTAACTGAAAAACCTTGATTACTTCCGAGGTTAAAATGATCCGATCTGTTATTATTTATCAACCATTCCAGTGACAGAACATGAGCTTCTGCCAGATCATTTACATGAATATAATCTCTGATGCACGTCCCATCTGTGGTAGAATAGTCGTTGCCAAGAATAGGGAATCTTTCCTTTTTTCCCATCGCTACTTGTAACAGCAACGGTATGAGATGAGTCTCTGGATCGTGAAATTCTCCTATTTCGCATTCAGGATCGGCACCGGCGGCATTAAAATATCGTAATATTACAGACTTTAAACCATAAGATTTATCATAGTCATAGAGCATTTTTTCAACAATCAACTTTGTAGTGCCATAGGGACTGATGGGATTTTGTGGATGTTTTTCATCCAATGGAAGATATTCAGGATTTCCAAACGTTGCAGAAGAAGAAGAAAAAATTAAAAATTTAACATCGTTCTCCAGCATAGCATTGAGCAAGTGGATTGTATTAGCCACGTTATTTGTGTAGTATTTAGCAGGTGAATCCACAGATTCTCCTATGTATGCAAAACCTGCAAAATGGATTACAGCTTTTATCTTGTATTGGGTAAATATCTTATTCATCTTCAATTTGTCTTGGATATCTCCAAACTCAAATTTTCCCCATTTGACAAATTCTTTGTGCCCTGTACATAAATTATCAAGTACGATGGTCTCAAAACCTTTTTGAAATAGAATCTTATTTGTATGGGAGCCTATATATCCTGCGCCTCCAACAAGTAAAATATATTCTTGCTTATCGCTCAACATAATTTTCCCCATCAAAAAAACTAAGAATGCCATTGACTACCAATGCATCTAGTTTCATTTTTTTACTGGAGTTTATAGCATCTTCTTTGGTATGGACTATCGGCTCGCCTTTAGAATTCAAAGATGTATTGATTAGACAGTGGATACCATATTGATGATCCAGATAGTTCAATAAATCATACATAAATGGATTTTCAGATTTTTGAGATAAAATCTGGATTCTAGAAGTTCCATTTATATGAACTACACCAGATAGTTCTTCCATAAATTTTGGTAAAACTTTAAAATCTATTAGCATGTATTTGGCTAAAGAAGAAATTTTATCCAAACCTGTTATCTTTTTTGCATTTTTCTCTAGCATAATGGGTGCTACAGGCCGATACCATTCTCTCTGTTTATGATGGATACTCACTTGATCTCTCAAAGAGACAGAATTAGCAAGAGCTATGATGCTTCTATTTCCTAAAGCACGAGGCCCAATCTCTCCATAGCCATTGCAGACACCAATAACTTTATTTTGCAGTAATAATTCCGCCACTTTCTGAATTGTCTCGGTAGTATAATTTACTTCGTATTCTTTAATTTGGAAATTATTTAGATATGGCGAATGAAAAACAATTTTGTTATGTTTATGTAGTTCCATAAATACTGCGGCACCTAACGCTAATCCAGAGTCATTACAGCATGGAGGAATAAACACATCTTTAAATAGGCCACTTTTGACGATCTCCATATTAGCTTGAATATTTAAAGCACAGCCACCTGTCAAATAAAGATAGTCGCACTTGGTACGGAGTTGAAGCGATTCTATTTTTAGTAACAGTTGATTTTGAAAATCATATTGAAAAGTAGCTGCAATATCTTGTAGAAAAGAATCATGAGTATCGAAAGAACTATATAACCAATGAAACTTTCTTCTAGCACTTTCCCAAAAAAGAGTTTTATCCTGCCATAATTCTTTGAAATATCCATTGGATCGCAACCATTCCAAAATTTCTGGTCTATAAGTACCATATGCTGCATAGCCCATAAGCTTTCCAGGAACGCTTAGATGTTCTGTACGGTTAGCTCCTAAAATTCCAAAGGTGAGAGCATTATCATTAAAATATTTTGATAAATATGACATATCCCAGTTATATTCAAGAAGCTTCACTACACCATCACGATAACACCATGCAGAAAAGTTACTTTGGCTGGCTCCACCATCGAAATGTATCAATAGACTATTATCGTAAAACATGCCATAAAAAGGTATACAACTATAAATATGTGCCAGTTCTTGGTTTAAAACGTATCCATCAATTTCTTTGCCATCCCACCAGCAATAACCTTTTTCTCTATCTGTATGAAGTGTGTTAGCTATTGGTGCTTCAAATCTTATTCTTCCAGATTGTGAAATAAATGCCCTGCCAACAAAAGAATCCACAAAAACAACATCAAAGTCGCCCGATAGAGATAATTTTTCCGAATCCCACAATTCTTCCAAATAAAGATGCATTCGGTTATCATGCTTAAACCTCGTGGCACGTTCCAATTGCAAACAGGTAGTCACTCTTCCATTTTCCATCACTATCAAAGAATGATCATGTACATACACTGGTGATGAGGTATTTTTTCTATCCTGGATGCCATAAATGGCTACTGTAGGCTTCATTCTTTGTTCCATCCTTTCTTTTGTCTGTCAGAGTCTATTGATTATCTTGCCATTTTCTGCAATAATCATCCGTTCGCCCCAAAAACTTTGGACTAAGGCACATCCATTATAAAAAGGCTCTATATAAGCGTATCTTTCTTTGTATAATTCTTCGCCAAACAGGTTGATATGAAACCAGCCTGTTTTATCTTTTGCAGTGGCAAAACGCTTATGAAAGACCCCCAAATCTTCAAATTCTTGTTGATAAATATACTTTCCTGCTTTATCAATATGCTTGAATTGCTCCGATTCTAACATTATACAGGCATATCCATCTTTATAATCTCCACAATATCTGTAGTTCTGGGAATAAACTCTTTTCCCATTTAGATCAATATGAAAATAATTACATTGAAAATCCCTAACCACACACATTTCTTCTTGAAAATTACCTGTAAAAGCATAAGTTTCCTGATAAACTGGATTCCCTTTTATATCAATATGAAACCATTGGTCTCCCGCTATAACAGATGCCCGTTCTTGGTAAAAACCAAAAGTGCGTTTGTATCTTTCTGAATATATAGATTCACCTTGTACATTGATATGAAACCAGCCTCTTTCATCGCATACTGCTGCGAAACCTGGTTCATGAAATTTTAAAACCTCGATAAATTTTTTATGAAACAACTGCTTTCCATCAAAAATAAAGTATGTATAATCCTGAGAAGCTATTATATTTCGCCAGTTCATTGGATGCCTCCGCATAAAAGCTTTTTTATCTTTTCTAAAGTAAGGATGCAGGCTAGGGAAGGGGCATCTGTGCTGTTCTTCTACTCCAAAGAACATCATATTCAGCACCAACGGTTTTTTCTATTGACGTTCCCTTAGTCTTATAATCTTCCAGTATTCTCCACGTTTGATAGAAAAAAGTATCATCATAAGGGATAGGAGATTCTTGGTCAGATTTTTTGAGCCAACCGCAGCGATCACACATAGGATCGTCTCCATTTCTAAGTACTCTATAATCATTTGAATTCCAAATTTCCATCAGATTATGAGTATTGATATTGCCAAGAACCCTTCTCTTTGGATGTAGACAGGGCAGAATGTCTCCATTGCAATCTATCCACAATCGCCTCCAAAGCCGTGGGCATATCCTATTGTCCAGTATTTTAGGTTTCCCAGATAAAAAAAACGGTTCTGTCATTTTTATCTCAATATTCAATTCTTTCCCCAGATTCTTGCATTGATAGAAGATACTGTTATACTTCTCTTTATCAAATACCAAAGATTCTTTTTCGAATTCTGGATAGAAAACAAAAAGATGATACGCTTTGACGCAATCTACTCCAATATCATGGGCAACTTGGATAAGTTTTGACAAATGATCCACGTTTGATCTCATAAGTGTGAGCTCAAATGATAATTTAGGGTAGTCCTTTGGTTCAAGGATTTCTTTTCTCAATCGAATGAATTGCTTTACGTTTTCCAAAACACTTCCTAGTTTACCGCCTTCCCTAATTTGTTGAAATATCTTTTCTGTTGCTCCATCAATTGATACCTTAACATCGGAAAGAATAGGAATTATTCTTGGTAACAAATTTTCAGTCAGTAACATCCCATTAGTATTAATATCCATCTTCACTGCATATTGTTCACACAATTCTATTATTCTCCCCAAATTTGGATCTACTAAAGGCTCTCCACGTCGTGTCAAATTGATAAATTTTAGAGTAGGAAAAAATTCTTGGGCAATGCGTTCTAATTGTTCCAGTGTCAAATCAGGATACTTTTGATCAAGAGTTCTTCTATTTACCTGGCACATATGGCATCTCATATTGCATTTGGTTGTCCCGGTCCATGTTAGCCGAAGGGGCTTTGCATGAGATTGAGGCGAACGATTTTTTTCATCTTCTTCGATTATATGCTCATTCTCTACTTTCAAAGCTTTATAGGCCAATTGTTTTTTTGTATCTATTTTCATTAATTGCGCCTCCAACTATCTCTTGCCATTTACTGATTTTATAATTTAGGCTTTCTCATATTACAAATTTTGCAGATGGCTCTGGCTTTATAATCATTCACCAGATTTTGATATTGGGGACTATTCAATACTTGTTCCAGAGTAGTATTCCGAATATTCCCAAAATCTCCTAACGTTTTACGCTGTTCATCAGGAGCACAGCAAGGAGATATTTGTCCTGTAGCCGATATCCATAACTCCTTGTTTAAAAAAGGACATTCATAATATTCAGGGACCTCCTGCTCTCCTTTTATTTCTAAAGGAATAATATTTTCTAAGATTACCTTGCTGCCGTCTGGTTTGAGATAATTGTTTTGTGCGCTATACGCCTCTTTTACACATTTATTCCATAATCCTGGATTATTTTTGCATGAGAGATGCTTAATTTCATCAAAGTGCATCCATACGTGATGTCCCTTGATCCTATCTACTCCCAGTTGCGCCGCTAACTTAACCATATCTGCTAGCTCGTGGATGTTATTTTGCATAAAAGTTGTCTGGAATGAAATGCGGGCATAGTGGCATGTAAGGCGATAATATTCATTGCGAATAAGAATAAATGTTTTTAATTTTTCCAAGGTTTTATTGAAATCCAAGCCTATCATAATTTTTTGTGCAGTTTCATGCGTGGCACCATTCCACGAAACTTTTATATCGGAAAGTACGGGAATAAAAATTTTTGCCCATTCTTCAATGGATTTGCGAGGGAAAGTTCCATTAGTCGTAAGATTTAAAAGTAATCCATATTCTCGGCATAATTCGACTATTTTTTCTATGCTTTCATAAAGTAAAGGCTCTCCCATAGTGGAAGGAATCACTTCCTTAACTCCAAGCTCTTTTGATTCTTTCATTGCCTTTTCTACCCATTCTATGGGCATAAGTCGCCTTTTTACTCCAGTTTTAGCCTGTAATGTTGGAATAAAATTACTATAAAGGCTATGCTCTTCACACATAATGCAGTGTAAATTACAGTCTTCTGGGTTAGTGTCCAAGGTAATACGCCAGAAGTTGAAAGGAATGCCCGTCATTGCTCTTCTACTTTCTTAGTAAACTTTGATAGATATTCATTAAAATTTTACAATGATCTTTGATATCAGGAACCTTCTCATCAGGTGAGAATAGATAACCACGTTGTCCTAACATAGACATTTCTTCTGGGTGTTCTAAAGCATATTGCATTTGCATTGCCAAATCATTTACATTGCGATGTTCAAACAATAAGCCATTGACTTTATGCTGAACATATTCTTTCATTCCACCATAATTGGCAGTTATAACAGGTATCTTACATGCTTGTGCTTCGTGAATCACAAGCGGAGAATTCTCTCCCCAAATAGAGGGAACAACCAATACGTCTATTTCAGAAAAAACTTCTTCTACAATTTTAGAGTTTTCGTATTCGTTTTTCCAAAAAATCCGCTTATCATTTAAAGGTATGGCCCCTGCAAGAAACTTCAATGAATCTGTATTTTGACCATTATTTCTACCCCAAATTTTTAACTCTGATTTACCTTTTAATAGAGAGAAAGCTTGAATTAAAAAATTGACACCTTTAGCAGGAATATGTGTTCCTATATACCCAAAGATCAAATCTCTGCTCTTATGATTAATGGGGAGCTTCAAATGATCAAGAGGAAAACCATAATCTAGATAAAAAATCTTCTCCTTGGGCATGGAAAACTTATATATAAATTGTTCCATAAGATATTTTGAAGGAGCTATGAATAAGTCTACCTTTTTAAGAAATGACTTGGTTTCCTCCATCCTTTGATGTATCCATGAACCCCAATGAGACAAATCTTTTAAAAAATCTTCTTCTTTACCTGAAAAATAAGCTTTATAACAATTCTGAGCACATTTTTGATCTTCCTGTCCCTTGCACAATTGATAAAATTGTTCCGCTCCAAAATTAGTCTGTAAAAATTGCCCCCGTGGACACATCAACCAAAAATCGTGAAGAGTAAATACAATGGGTATATTCCTTTGATTTAACTCATCTATGATGCCTGTTGACAAATGATTAAGATGTCCTATATGGGCAATGTCCGGTCTGATATTATCTAGCAATTTACCAAAATTTTTATCCAATTGGGAATGCCGATAACCATCTTTTCCTCTGGGAATATTTACAAAGTACTTGATTCTATTGTCACTTTCCTTGTCTTCTCGAATTACAAAGTCAGCAGCAAATGAATTTTCTTCTCTAGTAAAAATACTTACACGGCAAAATTTTGAAAGCTCATTACAAATTGATTGACTATAAACTTCAGATCCAGCATTGTACTTTGGCGGATAGCCATGTATTATTTTTAAAATATGCAACATAAAAATAACTCCTGCTTATGGCCTTTTCGTAGCGGAAAAAAAACAATTACCTTTTAAAAAATCAATAGCTTTTTAAGTTTGCTTATGATATCAAAATTGGAAATCAAATACTCTATATCATAGCTCATGGCACAATCTCTATCCATCCAATCAATTTAGCAGAATAACCTCCATTTTCTACAACTAGCCCATGATGTTGAAGTTCACGTTGAAGCATTGGCTCAAGATAATCGTGTAGCAATCGCTTTCTTTCTTCAATATTCCAAGAGGGTTTTGTGGGGGGATTATTGAGAGTTTGGATTCCATTTCTTTCTAAGGAAATCAATCTTTTGCCCTCTGCATCTATTGCAATGGATTTTACAAAGGTTTTCAATTCTCCGTTTTTCCCTTGTGTTTCGATAGTCCAAAATGTTAGCACGGAAGAACAATATTCCTTTATGCTCAAGGAAATGCCTACTTGTTCCGGAGGTAATTGCTGCCAGCGTTTCAGTTGATTCATCATAAACGGATGGTCAATACCCATGAGATCAATGTCCGCTCGCTTTCGGCCTAATTCTCTGTCCGTCGTAAATTTCAGTATCGTTTCTTCCTCGTTTTTGATGATAGAATAGACTTGATTATCTACTCTTTCCATTTGAAGTTTTTGGTCGGCGATTGCTTTCTTGAGAAAACTCACGATTCGATCTACGCCTGCCGAAATATTAGCAAAAGGTTTATATTCGTCTAAATTGAATCCATTCAAATCCTGGAATAAGGAAAAAACGACCTGCCTTGCTTCCGTGGCATTGGCAAGAGCTGCTTCCAATTCTAATTGTGTTCGTCGAAGCTCTGGATCGGCAAGAGCATCACGATAAAGATTATCATAAGACAAACGTTCTGAGAGTTGCCCTAGTATTTGAATTCTAAAGTCTTCAGCAACGTTTCCTGCTTCATCTACTTTTCCTAGAGTTCTGGCAATTTCAAGAAGCTTGTCATTCAACAGAAGAAAAATTCGCCCTTCTATCGTATCAGACAAAACAAGGTTATAAATCTGTGCTGTGTGATGCTGCCCATAGCGATGGATACGGCCTATGCGCTGCTCAATATCCATGGGATTCCACGGTAGGTCAAAATTGAACAGGATATGGGAATATTGCAGGTTGATGCCTTCACGACCAGCAGCCGTGCATACCAAAACTTTGGGGCCTTCAGGTTTCTTGAATCGTCGCTCTGCCGCCAGTTTGGCACCATGATCTCCACCTCGTAGAACTACAACACCTTGATCTGGGTAAGTACGCTCGATTTCCTGACCAAGCAGATCGACAGTGCCTAGATACGTGGCAAAGATTACCACTTTTTCCTGTGCATTTTGTCGCCAAAGTGCGCCCAGTCCTCTTAGAAGTTTCTCCACCTTGGTTTCCTTGCCTTGAGGAAATCGGGAGAGCAAATTCTGGATATGCAACCTCTCTTCTGGGAGTACTAGATTAACCGTATTGGCGGCAATATCTTCACCATCCATGGCGGATAGTTCCCCCTGCGTAGCTTTCGAAGCAATTTCGATATCCTCTTCGCTTATCTTCTTAAGCAAGCGGACTTTTATCTCTGCCAATATTCTATCTACTTCGCCTCGACTGACGGCATCATCTCCCATGTCATACTCTTCACGAATCAAATTTCTGGCTTCCTCCATTCTCTGCTGCCTGCCGTCAAGGTCTAATTCCTCTTCTTTGAGAATAGCTTCATGAATAGTCAGCATAAGCAGACGACGACGAAGAGTGCGACGAACTGCGACGAAACTAGAAGCTGCTATCTTTTGAAAGATGGTCATTACGAAACCAAGAGCTCGGCCTTTGTTGCCTTGCCGTTTAGCTAAGGCAAAACCCTCTTCCAGGTATTCGGCAAGATCCCTATAGAATCGTCTTTCCTCTTCCGTCATCGTGAAGGATTCGGTATGAACCCAACGTCGGGCAAACAAAGGCGAGCCATCTGGGCGGCAAGCATCCGCTTTTGTTCGGCGATAAACCACGACATTGAGGCGATGGCGGTTTTCTAACATATCTTCCGGATCATGGAACAAGAGAGGATTCAGAAGCTGGATAAGCATCCAGAAGCGAAAATGGTCTCCTTGGTGAGGAGTAGCAGACAGAAAGATCATATCTCGCATGTGGTCTTTGATGGCTTCCGCGAGTTTGAAATTCTCCGTTTTTCTCACTTTGCTACCGCTACGATAGGCAGTAATATGATGCGCTTCATCGAACACTACCAAATCCCAAGGAGGAGCTTGCAATAGCCGATGTACCCGTTCACGACGTTTGAGGGTATCTATGCTTGCAATCAAACGGTCATGTTTCGCAAATGCATTGGATTTTCTATCCGTGACATCGCCTTCACTGCCAAATATTTCAAAATTCAGATGGAATACTTCGTTCAACTCGTGGTGCCAGTTATTCACCAAACCCGCAGGAACAATGATTAATGCTCTTCTCAACTCGCCTCTACTGGCCAGCTCTCGAAGGATAAGCGCAGTTTCTATCGTCTTTCCGAGACCTACTTCATCGGCAATCAGGAACCTTCTGGGTGAGGCCGTTGCCACACTGTGGGTAAGGACAACCTGGTGCGGCAGCAAATCAATTTTTGCAGCCGTCAATGCCGCTGCGCTTTCCATCAAAGGTAATGCATGAGCCTCATAGTAGAGCCATGCATTGCGGAGTCTTTCCTGGGTTCCGGCAATGTTGTTCAAGAGCCTTTCAGTATAAGAGAGTGCCGGTTGGATAGAACTAAGAGGAACCTGTCGCTCTCCTACGCTAAAAAAAACACGTACATAACCATTTCTTGGGATTTCGATAAGAACGCCTTCGCCGAATTCCGGATGACTTATTCTTTGCCCGGGTTCCCATAATGCTTTCTTGTTTATCATGAGATTCTCAACAAATGTAATCCTACCCAGGCACTGCCATCCATATCCGGAGATGCTTCTTCAGAGAGGATGATTCTGACAATATCGGACTCGGCACCGGCAAATAGGGATTTTCCCAAAGGTAATCTTTCGGCTGTTTTGGATGTAGTTTTTTTCCAAAAATATTCTTCATTGGCTCGATCCATATGAATGCGGCTATGGCCTGAAGGAAGCCAAAATATAAGAGCTGCCTGCCCTTCATAGTGGCTCTGGAATTTTAGAATGATTTGCTTCAGATCATTCTCAAGCCAAACCATGGCATCTTCTTCATCAAGGCTATCGAGACATCCTTCAACGCCTGCTACCACCAGGGCATTGCCCTGATTGCCTGGCAGGTCGTCCGGCCAATTTTCTGACATGGCAAAGAACTCTCGGAGGGTTACTACACTGGCGGGATCATTAGCCTTTTGCAAAGCATGGGCACTCCAGATAAAAGAGATGCCTTTTTTTAACCAGGAACTGTCACGGCATGGATTTTTCAAGGTCATTCTCCTTCTTCAAAGAAAAATTTCATTTGCTGGCTTTCTTTCCTTTCGTGTTGAAGCTGCCAGTCTCGATAAATTCGCTGAGCACGAGCCGATGCGTTGCGGACTTGGGTGGATGCTCCTCGAATCGAAAACCATTCCAACAAAGCTCCCAGGGCTGGATGGGGTTTGAAATTCTCGTTTTTCAAAGTTTCCATAACATTGATGCCGCTGTTGTCGAAACATGCCCCGATGAGAAACATAGCCTGATCCAGGTCGCTTTTCATCCCTTGCCGATGTTTTCCATGCCAGTTTCGGGCAATTTCCAGGGGTGAAATCGAATAATAGACCTTATTTTTTTCCACACACCAGCCTCGGCTTTCGAATTCGGTCGGAGAAATCCCCGTACCACGCAAGAATTTTTGCATCTGGTCCCGGGCAAGCTCCTCTTTTCTGTCGAACAACCGGAGAAATTGCCTTGTGTAAGGTTCCGCATTCACAGGAGGTGGGTCGGTCACGTTCCCTGTTTCTTCATCCAGTATCTGGTTGATTCCAGCAAGGGCTTCCAGAAGAGAGATAGATCGGCCTTCATCCACATAGACTTTGCCGTAATGGCGAGAGAAATATTCCAGTGCCTTGCCACGCCGTATCACTTGCAAATCGGCTTCCGGCAGGCCTCCGCTCTGGTGGTGTTCAAGAAGCGACTTGAGGTTTCTTACGTCCTGAATCACCTGACGGCGCATCCTGGCCCAGCTTATGGGTGTCGGCTCTTCCCTACGTTTGCGGCAAACATGAATGATGTCGTATTCGATTTTTTGGGAGCCAAACTGTCCTTCCCCCTTGGTTTCATCGCTTCGAATCGGATAGGCTGCTTCCAGGTAAAAACCAGCGTCGAAAAGGCTTTCCAATACCGCAAACCAAGGCTCGTCTTCGCTATGGTGGAAGGTAAAAGCAAGAATTCCGCCTGGTTTCAAAACCCTGTTGCCCTCTTTCCAGCAAGCCGTAAGCAAACGCTGGTAAAAGGCATCCGCATCCTCAGGATGTCGTGCAGGATTGGCAACCACTTCCAGTGCCTTGGGTGTATATTCAGCACTAAAAATTTCAGGATAATGGTCTTTGAGAGCCAGACGCAGCCAGACATAAAAGAAATCCGACAATTCTGAATAGTTCAGCAGCCCAACAAATGGTGGATCAGTTATGATAAGATCAAAGTAATTATCGACAAAAGTACTCAGTTCTGTTGCAGAGCAGCAATCAATGGATGTAGAATTACTTATAAAAGGATCGTTTGTATTTACTTTTTCTCCATGACCTTTGTTTGATGGACAAGCTATTTCCCAAGGCTTTTCTGTCCATAGGATTGATTCGATAATCTTTTCTACACAAGACCTAAAATCTCCACGACCGAGTCCAGAAAAGCAACTATTTTCAATGACATTTGATTTTGGATGAAAGTTATTATTTGAAAACATGGGTTCAAGAGCACGTTGCATATTCCAAAAACAGAACATGTTTTGATTTCGCAAATATTGCTGGAAAGCTCCCAATACATACTCGCGAACATCCCATGAATAGTGATCTTCACCTACGCTGAGTATGGCTTTCAGTAGTTGTGTATGCACAAGCAATTGGCGAGGGTTAAACATGGTCCACCAGTGAGAGTAATGATGTCCCTCAACATCATGAGGGCCTATTTCAGCCCCGATGAGAATTTCTGCTTTAGGCCAATACGCTGATAAATCGCTATTCTTACGTTTTTCCCATTCCTGAACTGCTGCATCATGCTGTTGAGCTAGCCTGGCTCCAAACGGAGCAAAAAACCTTCCGCCGTAAGGATTGCCACTCTCATCCAGGCCAGGTGCATATCCTTGAATTGCATACGCAGCCATGGGGCCTGTTTTGCCTGTTGGCTTGATAGAAGCCAAAACATCCTGCACCGTGCCACATTGAGCACAAGAATAATGCGATCTTTTAGGTACAGTCCCTCCTCCTTGGTCGGTCTTGATACTGGTTCCCGTTTCTGGGCAAACCACTGTATCCGGTAGATTGCCACGAATCTCCAATAGTCGGATAGTTCTTGCACGCTCTTGATTCCAAAGGCTGGTTGATTCTGCATCATCCTGGGCTGAACCGCCATAAGGCTTTCCACTGGCATCTTCCTTGTTTGCCCCCAGGAGCCATTGAGGATGCACAAGCAACGTCAAATCGATTTTCTTATTTTTACCCTTGCCCATATCTACACGTTCCGCATGTCCACAGAAGGGACAAACAACGCCCCTATCGGGATCCAACATTTTAAAGGGCTTTTCTGTTTGGGCTACTATCAGAGGCACATCCGGTGCCATACGAGCAGACTTTTCCTCAACATCAAAGTCTTTTCCACATTTTGAGCAAGAATGTTCCCAGGATTTTACCGTAAGGGTTTTGACAGCCATGACAGGGCTTGACATAATCGGGGTTCGATGACCACAGCCCGTTACCTGGCAAGGCCCGTGTTTTGCCCAGAAGGTGTAGATGATTTCTGGCCCTTCGTAACGATATTCCTTGCGTTGTTCCTGCGTTAGAGTCAGCGGATCGAAATTTTCTCCCATCACCTTATTGGTAGGGAGGTGCGTCCATTTGCCTTTTTCTCCCTTCGAGCCATCGCAGTAGTAGAAAGGCATGATTTGAGGCTTCACTTCGGCTTCAATGTCGGCAAGAAGTCGCTTTACTTCCTCCATGTCCACTTTGGCCAGCTCCTGTTTTACCACAAACCAGGCTACGGGATTCAGGTCAATCCCAAACATTTGCATCCCTAGTCGCGACCCTTCGACCACAGTGGTTCCACCACCCATAAAAATATCCGCCACCTGGAGATTCTGGAAGGCTCCTTTTTTCTGGTGGTTGCAGTAATAAACATCCCATACTTTCTTGGCAGCCTCTGCCTGATCATCCGGAGCTTTGGTGGCAGCGGCGATCAGCATGGCACGGAACACACTGGAACGCCTTCTTGCCCACCATTTGGACATCTGATAAATAGGCTTTAATGCTCCAGAGCCTTTCCCTTCTATGGCAGCTATCTGGTTTACAGGAATAATAGGAAAATCCACTTCCAGGCAAGTAAGGGGACGCTCAGGATCATTGAAGTCCACGGTATCCATAGATACCGCTTTTCCTGCGTTGACTGCTTTTGCAATTTCAGACGCTCGTAATTCTGCTTTACTCTCTTTGGCAACACGTGCCATACATCACTCTCCTAATATCTTGATATTTCGATAAACGGTACGGCGACTTCCAGAATGGAAAGTCCGCCATGAACCAGAGTAGGATATCCGCCGGAACTCTTCCATTTGCGGCATCCAAGCACATAGGCATTTTTTCCATGGCTGGTTTCCAGTACCAAATCTATAGGGGGAACCCAGGAGCCGCAATCATGAAGGAGGGGAGAGAATCTCCCGCTCTTGAATCTCGCCTTGAGATAATCGGTTTGCTTTTCTTCGGTTGTATCCGGAAAATATCCACTGGCGGCATAGCCATGATCCGAAGTAAGTACCAGTTTACGGCCGGTAGTAAGGCGAGCGATAAAATTCCAGAAATCTTCGCTTCCTAATTGTCGGGCTGATTCTTTAACAAGAGAAACCAACCCTTCTCCTGGCACGCTGAAATCATGAACTCTGTCGTCAGGCCAGGAGTGCCAGAATACACAATCTGGCTGAGAAGGGACGAAGCCCATGCAATCCTTCCAGGAACTACTGATGCTGTCTGTATAAGCTCCTGCCAGTTTATGGCTTGCTCCTGCACCATTGTTTTCCAAGGAGGATCGTTGGGCAAAACCCAATGCCCTGGCAAAGGATAAAGTATCCGCCGGTAATTCGGCACCTGTAGCCTTTGCTTGATGCACCGTGTACCCATATTTTTTCGCTCCCTCCAGAATCCAGGGAACTTCCCGCAGAGACAAGGCATCGAGAATCAAAATGGCTTTTCCTTTGGGATGCGACTGCCACCAGGAAACGAGTGCATCCGCTGTATGTTCTATACAATTTTCATAATGCTTCCATAGATCCCATCCTGCGGTAGATAGAACGAGGTCTATCATGGCTACTTCCCTGTCTCTGCGAACAATCTCTTTTTCGACCGAGGCTGTCTGAAGGGAAGGAAAACACTCTTGCCATACATGGTCAAAAATCTTCCGCCACGCTTCTTGCGGGCTGGATGATTGAAAGGTACGCAAGAAAGACAAGGGAAGAGGCATCAATCTTCCTCCTTCTGTAGTAACAATTCATAAGTATAGCCATCAGGCAGCTTGCGGAGAAGATTGTTGAGCTGCGCGCCTGTAAGACGTCCGACCTTCAGCGTCATATCATGAATTTGCGAACCAGGAGATATGCTCCAGGAGTCTATCTTTCCCAGAAGATTCAGAGAAGACGTTGCTTCTGAGGAATAGGGCTTTAGCTTTTTCCCAGTATTAAAAATGGGATTAGCAGATTCGGAAGTAGCAGGCTTTTTGGGATTATATTCTATACCCTTACTCGTTAAAACGTTTTGATTGTCGGAAGAATCTTTCGCTGAAGAACCTGAAATCCCTGTAGTTTGAGTATGCGGTTCTGGCTGTGGCTGTTGAATATAGGTTTCAGAGAGATGCCTCCCTGTTCCTAATTTAGACTTCATGCGATTCCAGGCAAGTTCTTCCTCTTCGCCTGCTTTTTTTTGTAGATTTTCCGCATTGCGAATATTCAAGGCAATGAGTCCGCGAGTACACAAGCGAATGAGTTTTTCCTTCATAATTATTTCCCCTAGCCAGGGAATACACTCCTTACCATTCGTGCGAGGTTCTTGCAGTTCGTTAAAAAGTTTGCCCACGGAATCATTATTTTTAGATGCTTGTAAAACTATTTCCTGAAAATCTTCCTCAATGAAAAGATTCTTTCGAATATGATCATCCATGGTTTCAGGAATTTTAGAGCCTTGCGACTTATGATGTTCGATATGAAACGTACATTTTTCAGGATGCTGGTAGTCCCATGTGCTGAGGATAGCAAAGCGGTCAAAACGCTTTTTCAAGATTTCCCTCAACTCTTTTTCGTATTTTTCCTGAAGCTTGCGATATTCCGCATTCTGCGTTTTCCACTGTTCGGCAAGGAGGACTACACGAGCCAGGATTAAAAGATCTCTATCCGTAAAAAGATTCAGGCTGCCTTCTATAGGCAAAAGGAAACGGATGGCGTTTCTCCTTTTCTGCATTTGATCTTTCAGCCATTTTCCCAAGCGTTCCGACAATTTATCTGGTATTTCGGGAAGTACAAGAATCGGTATACGATCATCCCATTGGTTCGGTTGGTCTTTCTCTTCTAATTCATTCCATGGATTCATAAGCCAATTATTCTGCAACACGATTACATGGAAAGTATTGTTGCTCGATTCTCCCAGGACGACTCGTATTTCACGGGCAAGCTTTTGAATATCCGAGCCATCGGCAAATTGTTTATCGTTGCGGGCGTTTGCCATAAGCCTGGCTTGCGGGTTTTCTTCATCCTTAAAGATAAGCCTCTTGCCGATTTCATGAATATTGAAACTGTTCTCGACGATGGTATTTAGCTCGACTTGAAAAGCATTCTCGTCCACTGGGTTACTTTTTGTAATATCGATCTGTAAAGTTTTGGAGTCAGCACCTACGATGTTCCCTACAGAAAGAGAGCGAAGCCATAAGGAACTGATGATTTCGGACAAATGGGGTATTTCCTTTTGGGGATTCTTTACAGCATCATTCACTGCTACCATATTTCTCAATGCTTTTTCTCGAAGAGTTGCATGATGCTGGTTTGCTACGGAATCGAGAAGGGCGGCGACCCCGCTTTTTTCATCGTTTAAACGAAAATCGGCTGCTGTAATGAGGGGAGTCCCTATTGCAGAATGTTTATAAATATCAGCCATAATCCTGATGAGATCCCTGGTTTCTTGTGCCTGGGTGGCGATCAATACCTGATCTTCCAGCAATTGCATGAGATGAGGTGCGAAGGGCCACGCTTCGATGAATTCCCGACGGACTTTATCATGCTCGGCGGGAGGAACATCCTTGAGCCTCAGGTATTCCTTAATATGTAAGGCAATGGATGCATCGATCTGATCGCAAGGTATCTGTAAGCGATTTTCAAAAAGACGATGAAGAAGCAGACGCTGCCTGTCTATCTTGGCGTTTGGCCCCTTAAAATCCACAAGCACTGGGCCTATTCTATGGATCTGCTGATAAGCGTCGGTATTTCCATTGCGTACGGACACTACCAATACAAACAAATCCGGATGTTCTTTTGCGATTTCGGAAAGTATCTGGATAAAATTGAATGCCCATGATCTGTAAGGTTTTTGTGCTGTTTCAACAAGACCATCAAACCAGGTTTGAAATTCATCTAAGATAAGAATGGTCGGAGTATGCTGAAAAAGCTCGATGAGAAGTTTACTCCCCGGAACATTGGTTTTCTTTGCGCCTTGGGCTTCCCATTTACCAAGGATAAAATCACCGTGTGGATGCTTCTTAAAGACGATATCCCATAGAAATTTATAATTTTGTTGCTGTAAGCTCTCGCTAATGACGTGCATTCCAGAACGAAGTGGCAGGTTGGATATTTTTTCCTCTCCTAACCGTTGCCCCCATTCCTTGAGCCAATTCTTTGTTTCTTTGCTATTCGTAATAGCATGAAAGAGTGTCGCCAAGAGATGAGATTTACCAAGCCCGCGTTCCCCGATCAATACCACAGGACGATCTTGATTCGGCCCAATAGCCTCTATAGCTTTTAAAACATCTCCTGATGGATAGGTAATTTCAAGAAATTCCTTTGGAGATATTTGTGTGGCACCAGTTTTGTTCTCATTGGTCAGCTCAATAGCTGTTCCTTTGAGCCTTCTACCTTGGAATTCCTTGCGAAGTATTAATCCCAACACGATGAACTCCTTTTATGTATGAAATTTTCATACGCATAAGATAATGCTTTGTATATATTTTGGTGATAGAGATATAAAATTTACAGTTATGAATTTTAAACATTATAATATCACTTTTTTGAAAGTCATACAAGTAAGTAAAGACTATTTGTTATTCATTTGGCCAAGAAGCTTTTTGATGCCTCTAGCTTCTGGGAAGAACTCTAGTGTCTGTCCTTCAGCAAATAAAGAATCTATCTTCTCATCATCCATTTTACTTGCATTCATTTGATCGTGATCTATTCCTTCGGTCATTATATCAACAATATCTTCTTCAGCAATGGGAGAGTCACCAAGGTATTTGTCATAGATTTTACGGACACAGTTTGCTGCAAAAATAGGCTGATTTTGAAAAGCTGTCGGATCTTTCTGATATACTTGCTGAACTTTTTCTGCTGCTTTTTTAAAATTTTCAGTCTCGCTTTTGGGCACCAGAATCGAACGGCAAATACCAGCTTTTTTATCAAAAAATTCGATAACCCATTCTATTTCTTCCATCAACAACGTGCGCAGATCTTTGCCTTGAATTTCATCATATTTTCTTACCATCCAATCGCGAATACGAAGTAAAGTTGCTAAATCCATACCCCCTCTTTGTCTTTTCGTAGGTGGCTTTTTTAGAATTTCTTCAAATTCTCCGTTATACCCTCTCGTGAATCCAAAACTGGTTCCCGATACATCTACAAAATTTTTAAATACATCGACAAAATCAATGATAAGGCATTTAGCCTTTCCTCCGACAGCAGGTCCCCGCATGGCTCTACCCATCATCTGTTTGAGTAATATTTCACTTTGAGTCGGTCTTGCTAGTATTACCGTATCGCAATTAGGTAAGTCGACTCCTTCTGTAAGAAGTATTACCGATGTCAGCACTTGTAATTCTTTATTGCAAAATTTTTCTACTGCCTCCTGGTTTTCCTCGTTTTGTGAAGATCCTGTTACAGCTTGCGCTGATATTCCGTTCTTTATTAGCTGCTTTGCCATGAAAATAGCGTGATCTACATTGCAACAAAAAACGATAGCTTGTGTTATGTCTTTTCTTTCCTTAAATAGCTGTAAGATTTGTTTGTTACGGCTTGTTTGATTAGCTAGCTTTACCAGAATAGATTCTGGTACGTCATGAAATTGTTGAATATGCTTGACTTCTTTTGCATCCCATGTGATTTTAGGTGCATCTACACAAATACGAAAAACATTAGGTCTAGCAAGGACTTTTGTCTTTATTAACTCAGTCATCCCGATACGAACAACAGGTGTCGAAAATGTTTTTTGAAGCCATTGTTTTTTTCGAGGATCCGTCCTGGTAGGAGTTGCAGATAATCCTAGTATGGGAATTTCTAGCTCATTTAAATAATTAATTACAGAGCCCCATGTCGCAGCTGCACAGTGATGAAATTCATCATGGATTACTAAGTGAGGTGTTTGAAAAGAAGAATAATCCTTCAAAGGTTGGCAATCAGAAGAACTTAATGTCTGTATTGTAGCAAAAGTAATTAGTTCATTGTAATTTTTACGGCTTCCCTGTATGTAACCAATCTTACTATTAAGCACACTCCCATACACATCAAAAAAAGTCTTTTCTGCTTGTTTTAGTAAATAATTTGAATGGGCAATCCATAAAATAGGTTTGCTTTTTTTTAGAATCATGTCGGCAAGAAATTGTACCGTGGTATATGTTTTTCCTGATCCTGTAGGCATCTCTACATATCCATTTTTATCTAACCCTGCCTTTTTAGGTAGTGTTTTCCACCACTTCTTTATTTCATCTATTGCTAATTGCTGATGAGGCAATGTAGACATATATATCCTTTCTTAATTCATAAAAAACACAAGGATTGTGGAATCAAATAGCAATCAAATTGGAATGGTAGCAATTAAAAATGATTGTGACACTCATACAAGTTATCGATTAGAATCTATTGTATCAAAAATACCATGCAAATCAAAAAATATTCCCAATTTCCCTAAAAAAATCCATGTTTCCTGTGCAAAATTTGCTCTCTATCGGTATACTAATGATAGAAGATAAATATCACAAGTCTTTTCTCGATGCACATCTTTTCTTTCCCTTGATAGCTGGACTTCAGCTCACATCATAAATTTTCCTGCAAGCCCTATCGGAAAAAGATACTGCACAAGAGTAGCATACTCATGGGAGTATGGCTTCTGGCAGTCTTGACTTAATTCCAACCGCAACTATCCCACCTTAAAGATAGTCCATAAATAACCTGCCTTGTAAGCCTTATCTGATAAGAATCCTTTGATTTTGTATCGGTCTTTCGTGAGTATGTCGCATCCTGGAAGAGTCTTGCGCTGGCTTCTTGCGAGATGATTGCTAGAAGCAAAAACAGTGTGTTTCTCGCAGCATAATGGTTCAATGCAATTTACCATACAGAAAATGTCATGGAGATAAATTATGGATTACAAGCAATTGAAAGAGTGCCTTTCGACCCTAAGCAGGGCATCTGTCAAGACAGCAATCCAGGCAATCAATTTGCAACTCACTTTGAGGAACTGGTTGTTTGGGCGATACATTGTGGAATATGAGCAGAACGGGAAGGACAGAGCGAAATACGGACAAAAGTTAGTGAAAAATCTGGCAAAAGATTTATCCAAACAGATAGGCAAAGGCTTCTCGGAAAGAAATTTGAACCAGATGATTCTGTTTTTCAAAACCTATCCAATTTCGCAGACAGTGTCGGCGAAATCTTGGCCTGTAATTGCGCAGACACTGTCTGCGCAATCTGCATCAGACTCCCAAAAACTCCTGGAGATTGCCATAGAGCCTATCTTACAAAGCCAGGATGAATCATCGATTTTCTTCATTCGGCTTTGTAAAAACTTGACCTGGTCTCATTTTGTAGAACTTATCAGAATAGAAGAGCTTATATCCTGGAAACCTAATATTCAGATTCTAATTGCATTCCTAAAGAAAGGTTGAGATTTTCTAACTTTTCTTTAATATCTACCAAATTCGTCCGCCCAAAATTTTGACATCGCAATAATTCGTCTTCATTGCGAGTTACCAAATCTGCAATCGTATGGATATTCAAATTGAATAAACTCTTATTAGCTCTGATGCTTAACTCTAAAATACTTATAGGCTGTTGTAACAAAGTCTGAATATCATAATTGCTTAAGCACTTTATCTCTTCATCCTGCATTCTTTCACTGATGTTATTCTCTGTATAATCATTTTTATCTCTATTGCTAACATCTTTTTGTAACTTTCGTATTTCTTCGCTTTGCCTACCGATAATAGCCCATAATCTTTCTATTTCCCTTTTTAACTCCTGGATTCGCTTAGATTCGTTAGTCTCTATGGTTTTATCCTTTTTTTTAAATTCGGGAAAAATATCATAAACCACATCTAAATCACGGATAATTTTCAATATTTTATATCCATCTGATTTGATAAAAAATGCAGCTAAGCCATTAGGCTTGGGATAGATATCTCTATACCAAGACAGATTATAAATGTTTATAAAGTCCCGAACGCTGTCTTCTGTCAATCCTTTTTTTTCAAGTGCAGTTTGGAGAATGTCTCGTATATTTTTTTCTATTATGTCTTCCCCACCTTGATCCCAATTTTTTCCTATAAAAAAATCATTAGCAATATCCAGTGCCTTTACTATCCTTATTACCTTCTCGCTGCATTCTTTCCATTTATCCCAGCTGAGGTGAATGGCATAAAGGTTAATAAGATCGTTTTCACTCCATTCTTTTTTTTGTAAGCCGGCTTGAATTGCATCGAACCAGTCCATATTTTTTTCTCCTATTAGGTTGTAATTTATAGATGGATTATAGCGTTTGTCCAAAAGGTTGTCAAACCCAAGAACCATATTGTGTTAATAGCATTTGTACATTTTTTTATCTGACTATGATAATCTTTCATACTTTTCAGAAAGCTTCCCTCTGCAAACAGAGAGAGTTCCTGGATGTATGGTATGGCAAATCAATGCCCATGCTGGCTGTCCTTCTGATGTCATAAAGGAAACTATCCGTAAGTCATTGGACAACGAAATTTCTATTTCTGGAATGTGTCCGATGAGCTGGACATCAATGACGTATGCTCCTATCAATTTTTTGAACATGCCTGACCAGCGTTTTTGGTTACTCCAACTGCCTCCTAAAATGGAACGTGTTTTTTCAATTCTCCAGCTCCACTCAATCATCAGAGTAATATCCCCTATCGGATTCGCCATAGTTCCATCCTGCTTTTTTTGGGAGTGAAGCTCTCCGAATTCCACAAACAAAGCGGAGCCATACCCACGCCATACATGGGATACAGGCAAACCTATCAAAGCTTTTCTGTATGCATCCAGTAACAAAAGATTGTCCTTTATAGCCTAGTTCCATTATCAGGGCTACCCATCTATTTTTTCCCCACATTTTGAATCATGCGCTGGTACTCTTTTTCTGTAACGATCTCTCGAAGATTGTCTAGCCTATCCAAAAACACAAGTCCATTCAGATGATCTAATTCATGCTGGAAGATACGGGCAAGAATATCGGTGTATTCGCATTGAACCGTTTTTCCATCCTCTGTGGTGTATTTCACAGTGATTGTTTTATGTCGTGGCACCAAAGCCCGAATGCCAGGGATGCTCAGACAACCTTCCCAATCTTTAAGCTTCTCTTCAGAAGCAGAAAGGATTTCTGGGTTGATGACGATTGTCGGTGGCACTGTTGGTGCATTGGGATAACGAGGTGTTGGATGACAGGCAATGATAAATATCCGATAGGATTGATAAACCTGTGGTGCAGCAAGTCCCAATCCATTGGCATCAAAAACAGTTGTTTTTAAATCCGCTATCAACTCTTTGATATTCGGAGATGTCAGATTATCAACTGGCCTGGCCTGTTCGCGCAAAACAGGATTGCCCAGTTGCGCAATCTGGAGAATTTTTGCTATACGCTGGTTTTGTGCTATGGGTGTTTCTATGCAGTTAGATTCCTGCGAATATAATGGTAGTGATGTCATAGTGATGCCTATCATAATGGTCAAACAATAGGAAATTATTGTAAAGTTTTTCATGGAGATTTATCCTTTAATTTATTCTTCATAAACCACTAGCTCTGCTAGTGGTCCTAAAAAATGCTTCTAGCAG
>CALKWO010000322.1 GCA_938003875.1 uncultured bacterium | reverse complement strand
GTGGTTCTCTTTAAAAATCAAAAAAGTTCACTTACAAGCTGCGGAATATAGGTAATTCTCATCGCTAAACTATTATTGCAAATTTTTTTAAAAAAATCAACGGCGAATATGAGATCGGAATAGGTTGGCACGAGCTAGATTGGCTCCCTTTAATGAGATGAAAGAAAGATTGGCCCTGCGAAGATCGATTTTTGACTCTGGATGCAAGGCACGCCATTCGTTCCATTTTTTAAAGCCATTGTTTTCCAGAGAGGATTCTATGAGCAATCTAAGCTGCTCATAGTTCGGTCTTTTTATTTTACTTTCTGGATTAGTTAGCTCCCTATTGGTCTTTTGCTTATAGAATTCATAGGGAATTGTGGATTCCAGCCATCGCTGGCAGAATTCTTTGAGTTCCTGAGATGAAAAAGGGAGAGAAACTCTTGTAAAAGAAGGCTCAAAATCCAATTCCTGGCATTGCATGGACAGTGATGCAGGCCTTCCCTGGATTCCATAGAGCTTTGCCTTGTCAAAAATTACCTGATTCTCATAGTCAAAAAGTTTTTTTTGTATTTTTTCCGAGGAAATAAAGACAAAAGCACCCAATATGCCCCAAAATATAGGACTGAAGTATAAAAAATCTTCGCTCTGGAAGCTGCTATCCTGTGTTGCTTCTGCCATACCAGCAATCACGATAAGACAAAATACCACGACAGTCAAGGCGGGGCCTATTTCCAATGCGCCTCCTAGTATTATTCCCAATGCTATCAAGCCACAACGAATGATCCATCCTAAAAAAACAAAAACAGAGCATAAAATCAACAAAAGCAATAAAAGCATGCCAGACATTTTCCCTATATAAAGGAAAAAGTTAGCCAGATGCCCTCCTGATAGTATGACAAATGTAACCGAAACGGTCAATGCCCAAAAGACATTGGCCAACAGAAAAAAAGAAAAAATATCGCTATTTTTAGCCCATATAGAAATCATAATCGTCCATAAACAACCAGCCAATATCAGAGATAGAGCTGCCAGCTTGAATTCCATAAAGCACCCTGCCAGAATACCAAGTAAAATCCCTGATAGAATAGAAAGCAACAGATATCCTATATTTTTATCTGAATATCTTTTCCCTAAAATCGCTCCTTCAAAATCTACGTAACGTAAATCAGAGTAGAAAAGATTGGCCCCTGATAAATCTGCCCTGGAAAGATTGGCCTCTGACAGGCGCGTATTTTGTAAATAAGCCTGTTTCAGATTGGCCCCTGATAAATCTGCCTGCTCTAAGTTTGCCCCTGCAAGATTGGCTTTTTCCAGGCAGGCATTAGCAAGATTAGCTCCTTGCAAATTGATCCCAGAAAGATAAGCTTCCTTTAAATTGGCTCCTGGCCAGACTGCATTTCTTAAATTCAAACCAGATGTATAATAAGGCAAACATGATTTATCCATATTCTTCAAGCATATTTTTTTGAATTTTCCCTGCTTTCGCCGCCATCTGTTCCATGCTACAGTGTCGCATAGCAACATTTCTTTTTCTTCTTCTGATAAAGAAATCATAGTTATCCCCCTTTAGTTTGGGAAGCATCTCAAAATAATTGGCAAACATAAAATTAGCATTGATCCCTTATGATTATATCAAACATATTGCTGAGTTATCTACTTACTTATTTTTTAGTATAGAAAAAACATTATAATAAGAAGAAATTTTCTTTGATTTATTCACTATAAAATTATAGAATTTAGCAAATTTTATGATAACATCTAATTTGACTAGCAAGAGCTTACGAAAGATAGCGATTTTTCATCGGTATCGGGATCAATTCCAGCCATGTATCAACATGGTACTTATGCTCGCTAACATGTAAAATTGAACATTGCCGAACTAACAAGCTTACAGATATTTTTTAAGCAAGAAAGGCTGTTTATGTTTCCTACAACATTAGTTTATAGCTCTCATAATCGTTGTGAATACATTCATAGAGAATGGATAGTGGAAAGAGCTTTAAGAAGTCCTTATAATAAGACAATACTCTATTTACCCATGTCTATGGGAGAAAAACATCAACAAGAATATACATGGAGTACATTTTCCTGGTATTTTGCACGTTTTGCACAATATGGACTCCATGCAATCCCCTTTTTCTGGAGCGATAGTCTTAGGAAGCAAGATGTAGATTTATTTTTTGAATATTTACGACACTACGAAGTCGTTATCTTGGGTGGAGGTAATAGCTTTTTGGGAATGCAGAGATATAGAGCCTTGGGGGAAGTTTTCTATGGAGACAGCAATCTATTTAGCCGTATTCTCCATGAGCGTCAAAATGAAGGGAAATTGACAGTGGGATTTTCCGCAGGGGCCGACCAGTTGTGTGAATATATTTCCTGCATGTTTTCTCCTAGCGTTCATAATCCTTATGGCTTTTCTTTGGCAAGGAATGTCGTTACAACCTTACATCATGAGTGGGGTCATGAAGGAGAAATCTATACACTAGCCCAAAACCTGCCTCATTGCATGGCTTTTGGATTACCAAACGATTCAGGTCTGGCTGTAGACCAGGGTTATTTGCCTTCTGGAAATATCTGGCAGATCATAGAATTTTTGATCGATTGTTCCTGGGATTCTCCTCAAGACGGATGGCATATAAAAACAAGAAGAGGGATGAAAATTGACCATTTCTATCCAGATGGAAGACATTGGTCTTTTAATGGTGGAGAGAAAATAGTACGAGTGATGTCTACAGACAATCGTTATATGAAATCGTGGATTGTCCAGGGCAATTCTATCCTGGAGTACTGGTCTCAAAAATTTTCTGAATTCAGTAGTATAGATGAAATTTTAGCAAACCACTAAGATTTCTTTGGGCTGAAAGGCCTGGATATACCAAACCCAGGGCAATGCCCTGGGAGAAAGTAAAAAATGAAGAGAACAAAGAAAAATATAAAGAAAACCATGTTGATGCTTGGGGCAAAGAGAAGAAATTTAGCCCATTCAGGTACCTCTGTGGTTGTAGGAGATTTTTGGGTCGTTCCAGGGACACCCGTTGTTTATAAGGCACACCAGATTATGGAAAATCCTTTCCCTACAACAGAAGACGGTATTGCTGTTCCAACTTGGGAAGCCAAAAAATTTACTAAACTGTGTCGTAAATTTCTTATTTAGGGGAAAGATGATGAGTGCATGCGAAATTCCTCAATCCAATCCATCCAACGAACAGATTAAGCATATACTTCATAATTCAAAGACAATCGCTATTGTTGGGCTTTCAGCAGAGCCTGATAAAGATAGCTATATTGTTGCTCAATATTTACAATCAAAAAACTATAAAATCATTCCTGTAAATCCTAAATATCCAGAGATTTTAGGAGAAAAATCCTATTCTTCTCTTTCAGAAATTCCAGGGAAAATAGACATTGTAGATGTTTTCAGAAAGCCTGATGCTATTTTAGCAATAGCCAGAGAGTGTCTTCAATTGAAATCAAAACCTGGAGTTTTCTGGATGCAGCTAGGGCTGGCAAATAAAGAAGCCTCAGATATGCTCGAAAAAGAAGGCATTCAGGTAGTGCAGAGCAAATGTATTAAAATAGAGCATCAGAGGCTCTCTCTATAGAGCATTACGGATTTTTATCCGTAATGTGTTTCTAACCAGAAAGAGGGATACAAGAGAAACGATTGTATTGTAAAATATGGCAACATTTTTCTTCTTCTCCTGTACAAAATTTTACCAAATCATCCAAGCCTCCAAAAATATAATCAGGATGATAGGCAAACTGCCTGAGCATACTTTTTGTCGTTACTCCGCTCAGAAGAAGCACGGTGTCTATGCCTGTTTCAATACCTCCAATAATATCTGTGTCCATTCGATCTCCGATAATAACGGTTTCTTCTTGGGGCGCATTCAATTTTTTTATGGCTTGCTGCATGGTAAAGGGATTGGGTTTTCCTAAAAAATATGCCTGGCATCCTGTGACTTTTTCTATAGGAGCGATTAACGCTCCTGTGCCTGGCGTAAAACCATTTCCTATGCGATCTTTTGTATCTGGATTCGCTCCGATTAACCTGGCCCCAGACAAAACGAGGTTGACGGCTTTTTCTATTTTGTCGAAATCATAGTCTTTGGTTTCCCCTATAACGACATAATCTGGGTTGACATCGTTCATAACAAATCCAGCGTCATAAAGAGCATGGATTAAACCTGCGCCACCAATGACATAAACGCTACCACCAGGACATTGCTTTTTTAAAAACTGGGCTGTGGCAAGAGCACTTGTATAAAAATTACAAGGAGAAACTTCGATTCCTAGCCTTCTTAATTTTTGTTGCAATTCCAGAGGTGTACGGTCGCTACTATTGGTAAGAAATAAAAAAAATTTATCTTCCTTTTGTAGCCATTGGATGAATTCTTTTGCTCCAGGCAAAAGGCGACTGCCATGGTACAACACTCCATCCATATCGCAGAGAATTGCCTTTTTATCTTTAAGTGTTTGCATAATCTCCCCCTCTTTTTATAATGAATGTTTTATGGCATGAGGATAACTTTTACACAATAAAAGTTTCCGCTGAATGCCTGTTGGATACAAAATATTTACGTCATCACAAATTGTGTGGCAATTCGATGCTATCACAAAATTTGCAAGAACTTGAAAATATACTTTGTATTTTAGGAGATAATAATTTATGAATTCAGGAACTTACATGGTTCCAGTCACAGTGACTGAAGAACAAAAAAAATATATTTCTCAGAAATATCCCGATAAAGAATTGCAGGAAGCATTGCAAATGCTCATTACAGAGTGTATAACTTCCAAAACAGCTTACTCTCCAAATGACAGCAATGGCTTATTAAAATAAGTATATCCTAAAATTCGCAATAGTCAAATTGGCCTTGTGCTATAAAAATTAGCTATTTGATTTTTCTTGAAAAATATGCTTTGACATGATTTTGAGCAGAACAATATATCCTGGAATTCTAGTATTTAGACGTGTAAAATATGAAAAATGCTGATAAAAATAACTCTCCCCAAAAAAGAGTACAACTCTAACGATTTTGTTCTTGAAATCATATCCTTGTTTATCGTAATATAACTAAAAATGCCGTTTATAAAAATGTTTCGATTTTTTGACTCTCCTCAATGCCGGAGAATATGTTATGGAAATAGATGAAAAGATAGTAAAAAAAACAACAGAGATTCTTAAGAGCAACCCTAAAGATGTCTCTGCTTTTAAAAGCTTAGAAGAACAATACTTTCTTTCCAATAATTGGCGAAAACTGACAGAGCTTTATGATTTTCGAGCGGACATAATCCAAAGAGAAGATACTCCAGAGGCAGCAAAGCTTTATTTTAAAAGTGGCGAAATATACGAGAAGCATCTAGGGGAAAAAGAAAAAGCTATTCTTTCTTACCAGAAAGCCTTTACATTACAACCAAGAAAAGCAGAATATGGAGATATTCTTGCCAGTTTTTACCAATCAGAAGAAAATTATACAAAATGCTTAGAAATTTTGCGGAGGCAATTAGACCTTTTTTCTGAGATCAACAAAAAAATTTCTATTCTTTTAAAAATGGCATATCTTTTCAAAGATAAATTGCAGAATAAAACAGAAGCAAAAAAATCATTGTCTCAGATTCTGGAATTACAGAAATCGCAAGAAGAGGCGATACATTCTTTAGAGGCATTATATACAGAAGATAAACAATGGGAGGAACTCGTAAGGCTCTATCAATATATTCTACCGGCATTTTCCGATGTTAAATATCGAATGAATTTTTTGGAAAAATGTGCTCTTATCAGTAAAGAGCAATTGCAAGATTCAGGCAGAGCAGCGGATTTTTATCAGCAAATACTAACACTCTCTCCCCATCATTCCAGTACTTTAAAATCTCTGGAAAATATCTATTTGAAGCTAGAACAATGGAATAAGCTCATAGAAATTTTTCTCAAAGAACTCCCCTTACCTGAGTTTTCTTCTGAAAAACAGAAAATTCTTCTTTGCGTGGCTGAAATATGGCTTCAAAAATTGAACAACCAGCCAGAAGCGGTAAAATACTATGAAGAAGCATTGCAGCTACAGGAAGAAGACAGCATATTAAAAATATTGGAAAATATCCATCTCGCTCAAAAAGATTGGAAAAAATTATCGGATATTTACCAAAAACAGGCCAAAAGAACAAAAGATCAGGAAGAACAGATTTCTCTCTATGTCAAGATCGCAGAAATTGCAAAAAATCGACTGAATCATCTGGAAATGGCGACCCAATGGTATAATGCAGCGTACCAAAAAGACAAAAAAAATCTCTCCTTTCTCAGAATTCTCCAGGATCTTTATAAAGAGCAACGCAATTTTAAAGAATTGGTACAAAAATACTATGAAGAAATAGCTCTTCTGAGCGATGAACAAGAAAAAATTCTGACATACTATAAAATCGCTTCTGTCTATAAAAGTTTGAATGATTTGAAATCGTGCGCTAACACACATGAAGAAGTTCTGCACAAGTATCCTTCGTATCGTTCCTCTTTAGTAGAGCTCAAAGCATTATATACTGCCTTAGAAGATTATGATAGTGTGATTCAGACCATACAAAGGCAAATCGCGCTGAGTGAGGATCCATCGGAAAAAATAGCTCTCTATTTCCAAATGGCTGATACTTTTAAAGAAAAATTGAATAAAGAGGCCCAGGCAATAGAATGCTATATAAAAATTCTGGAGATCAAACCAGAGAGACTCGATATATGGCAAATACTCTATGAATACTATAAAAGAAACAAGAGCTATGACAATCTCATTCTTTGCCTGGAGAATATAGCCTATCTGGACAAGGAAAAAGCAGAGGAAAGCTTCCTGGAAATGGCTTTCCTGTACCTTCAAAGACTGGAGAATACAGAAAAGGCCTTGGAATCCTTCGAGAAAGTCTTTTCTTTGAATTCCAGAAATCTTACCGCGATTCGTTCTCTTGCTGCTTTATACCAGTCCAGGGAAGAGTGGGAAAAGTACATACAGAGTGTTTTGAGACAAATAGAACTAAGTATTGAAAACAAAGAAAGAATCACACTTCATCTCTCTCTCTGCTCTGTTTATAAGAATCTTAAAATGCAAGATGAGGAAGAAAGGCATTTTGGGGAGATTCTCAAAATAGAGCCAGACCATAGGGTCGCATTTGAAAGCCTGAAATCTCTTTATGAATCACAGCCTAGATGGGACAAACTTCTTTCTTTATTAGAAAAAGAAGTCCAGGTTTTCCCCTTAAAGTCAGAAGAGCTATTTTCTCTGTATCATAATATTGCAAAAATTGCGGAAGAAAAGGTGCAAAATAGAGAAAAAGCGGTGCAATACTATGAAAAGGCACGCCATCTATATCCAAATGAAGAAAGCAGCCTCTCTGAGCTACAGCGGATGTATGAAATTCAGAAAGATTATAAAAAATGGATTCATATATTAGAATCCAGGGCATGCCTTTGTTCTGATATTTCCGTAGAAAAAGAATACTACTATAAAATAGGTATTCTATGGCAGGAAAAGCTTCAAAATGATACAGAAGCCATTGTCTGTTTTTCTAAAGTGATTTCTTTGGATAACAAGCATTTTCTAGCTTTAAAAAAGCTTCAATCTCTCTATGAAAAACGGGAAGATTATGAAAATTTAGCAGGTATTTGCTGGCAAATGTCTTATATTGCAGAAAAAACACAAGACAAAATTTCCTTAATGCTTTCTTGTGCTAAAATTTGGGATGAAAAACTCCACGATTCTATAAAAGCAAGCCAGTACTATTCTCAGATTATTTTGATAGATGAATCCAATGCCTTTGCCATAGAAAGACTCCTCAAGCTCTATCGGCAGCAAGAAAAATGGGCGGATCTGGCACGAATCTACGAAAAGAAAATTGCTATCACCGAATCCAGCGAAGAAACCATCATTCTCGCATTCGAGCTAGGCTCTATCTATAGAGATTATTTGCAGGCTTTTAGCAAAGCCATAGAAATCTATCAGGATATACTCTCTCTGGATTTTTCTGAACTTCAGGCTATCTATGCCCTTAAAGAATTATACGTAAAGCTGTCCAACTTTGAAGCCCTGGAGCAAACCATGAAAATGGAATGCTCTCTAGTGGAAGACAAAGAAAAGAAAAAATCTCTGTTGATACAAATGGCTCAGATCTGTGAAGATAAAATATACGATTTTCCCAGGGCCATTGGACACTATAAATCACTGTTGCAATACTATCCAGAGCATCTGGATTCCATTCGTTCTTTGCGCCGTTTGTACTATAAAATACAAAACCATGAAGATGTGGTAGCTACTTTGGACATGGAATTAAAATTGGTCTCGCAAGCAGATCAGATGCCTCTTCTATTTGAAAAAAGCACGGTAGCGAAAGACCGTTTGCAAAATTTCGATATAGCAGTGGAATCCCTGGAAAAGGTACTTGCTATAAATTCTAATAACATAAGGGCTTATAAAGAATTAATAGAAATTCATAGCCAGAGAGAAAATTATGAAAAATGGATTGATATACTACAACGGCAGCTTCCTATATGCCCTGTAGATAAACAAAAAGAGATTTGTCTGAAGTGCGCTACTCTATTAGAAGAAAAACTCCAGAATGATGCTAAGGCAAAATCTTGCCTGCAAGATGCCCTGCGTCTGGATACTACATATTTACCAGCAAGGAATGCTTTAGAAATATTGCATACACGATTAAGAGAATGGCCTGATCTACTACGTCTCTATCAAGAAGAAATTTCTTTTTGCAAGGATAACCTGCGGATTGTAGAGCTTCATTATAGGATTGGGAAAATCCTGGAAACTTCCCTGAATATGGGAACCAAGGCGATTCCCTGGTATTTGAAAGTCCTGAGTCTGGAACCGCAGAATATTTTAGCGATCAAGAGCCTGGAAGATATATATCGTATAGAAAAGCAAGATAAAGAGCTTTGGGAAATATACCAGAGAGAACTTACTTTGCCCGATCTGGAAAACGAAAGAAAAATCGCTTTGCATTTGGAATCAGCAGAATTGCAAAGGTATAAACTAGGGGATATAGGCAGTGCTATCAAAAGCTACCAGGCAGTCCTAGAGATGTCACTGCCTCCTAATGATCCAGATAATCTCATTGCTATCAGGGGGCTGGAAGACCTGTATCGGGAAAAACAGCAATATAAAGATCTGCAAGCTATGTTCTTTAAAGAACTGGAATTACAAAAAGATCGTAACCGCCTGATTGAAGTGCATCTGGAGCTAGCCTGCCTGATGGAAGAAGAGCTGGATGATATTGATGTTGCCATTGAGCATTTTTATGAAGCTCATCTTTCCAGGCCGCAAAACCTGGTTATCCTTCGTCGTCTGAAGACTTTGCTTCGTATATCGCAACGTTGGGAAAACTATGCTGAAATTGTAGAAAAAGAGATTCTCCTATGCGATAGAAAACCTGATCTTCTTCCTTTGCATGAAGACTTGCTGAATATATATGACATACACTTGCAGAGAGTGGAAAAAGCCATTTTCCATGGAGAAAAAATCCTGCAATTTTCTGAAAATCATTTGAATACAATCATCAAGCTGGAAGCTCTCTATAAAAAAAGTGGACAGTTGCAAAAGATGGTAGACAGCTATTTAAAAGAAGCAGAGATTATCAACAAAGAAGGCAATGAAGAAAGGCTTTTCGTCCTCTTTTTAGAGAGTGCCAATATTCTGGCAAAGGATCTTAAGAATCTGGATCTGGCAAAAAGTTGCTACCAGAAAGCCATAAAATTAGATCCCACAAATAAAGATGCCCTTTCTGGCATGGTAAATGTCCTGACAGACCTGCAAGACTGGGAATATCTGATAAAAGTCTATGAACTGGCCGCCCAGTTGAGCAAAAATTCTATCGAGGTATTAGGGTTATATTTAAAAATAGGCGAACTCTGGGAAAAAGAACTGCACAACGACAACAAGGCTCTTCTTGCCTATCAGATAGCCTATTGCATGGACAGCAAAAACTATATGGCAGTAAATGGAATGCGTAAAATTTTTGAACGTCAGAAGCGATGGGGTGATGCCATTGAAATGCTGAGCGGAGAAGTTTATCTTGTAGATGAAAAAAAGAAGCCACCTCTTTATCTCAAGATGGGGGAATATTGGGAAGAAAAGCTCGACATGCCCCACCAGGCACTCACATGCTATCTGAAAGTCATGGGGCATGGATTCCATCGTCCTACAGCAGAAAGAATCATGCGCATCCAGGAAAAAGTAGGCGACTATCAGGGTTTTGTAGAAATTTTGGAAAAGGATTTGCGGGTTACGGAAAAAAATGAAGACCTTCTGCCTAAGCTTTTGTCTCTGGCGACAATCCAATGGAAGCATCTGAACTATCCTGAAATGGCGGTAGAAACCTTTAGCAAAGTTTTGAAGATAGACAGCAAGCAGATGGACGCTCTCAATGCCCTGGATGAACTTCTGACAAACCAGAAGAAATGGCGTAAGCTGATCACGATCCTTATTGCGAAAAAAGAAAACCTCAGCGATCCTAAGCAATTGATCAATGTGTATCTCAAAATTGCAGAAATTTATGATAAAGAACTTCATACAGGCAATTTAGCTATAAAATATTACGAACAGGCTATGGAACTTTCGCCCCATGATATCAATATCATCCATACTTTGCAAAGACTATACTATGACTGGGGTTTTTTCAAAAAATTGATTGGACTCTATCAAAAAGAAATTTTGCTGATAAACGATAAAGAAAGAATCATCTATCTTTATAGTTCCATTGGAGAAACCTGGGAGAAAAGGCTTTTTGAAGACGATCAGGCCATTAAATCCTATGAACGCATTCTGGAACTTGACCCTGGGAATATTGCAGCGGTAAAATCCCTGTCGAATCTGTATAAAAGATACCAGGCATGGGAAAAGCTCATCGTTGTCTATAATATTCTGATTGAAGAGGCTGTCAAAAAGGGAAATACAAAAGATCAGATTTCCTATCTCATGTCTCTGGGGGCAGTGTATCAGGATCATTTGAAAAAAGCAGAAACAGCTATTGAAGTTTTCAAAAAGATATTAGATATAGACCCAGATCACAAAGAAACCCTGCAATCTCTGGATCAGCTCTATAAAAGCCTGGGCAAACTTTCTGAATTAGCCAATTTGATCCACCAGAAACTTCTTTTCTGCGAGGATAACCAGGAAAGACTGGAACTCTATGTTCACATAGGCATGCTCTATGAAAAAGAACTGGATGATCCTGATAAAGCTATCGAGGCATTCGAATCTGCTCTGGCTCTGAACAACCAGAGACTGGACATTCTGAAATCTCTGGATTGGCTATATCTGCGCAAGAAAAATTGGGAAAAGCTAATCGAAATCTGTATGCAGGAAATCGAGCTAAGCCCCGATCCCGAAGAAAAGGCGGAGATTTGCTATCGTGTTGGTATCCTCAAGAGAGATCGTTTTCATGAATATGTAGAAGCCAAGAGAATGTTCCTGGAATCCATAGACTATCAACCTGCTTTGAGAAAATCCTTGAAAGCATTGACTGGCCTATCTATCTTGAATGAAGACTGGACGCAGGCAGTAAAATATATCAGCATGGAAATCAACCATATCAAAGATCCATCGGAAAAAGTCGAGGCACTCAACGATCTCGGTTCGTTATACCAGAATAAACTCAAGCTCATCCAGAAATCGAAAGAAGTATTCCAGATGGCTTTGGAAATTGATCCTCAGTCCACCATTGCCATCGAGGCTATGGCAGAAATCTATTTTATCCAGAATGAACCTGCCCATGCTGAACCCCTCTTTGGAAGGCTTGTTTTATTGGTAGACAAAAGCAAAGTAGAAAAACTTTCCATCATATACTACAAATGGGGGTTCATGGCAGAAAAGCTAAGTCGCAAAGACGATGCTATCGTTCGCTACAGCAATGCGCTGAAGATAAAAGAAGATAACCTGGATGCTCTTGTCGCCTTGGGATCTTTGTACTTTGAAAGAGCGCAGTGGGGATTCGATAAAACCCAATGGCAGGAAGCTCTGGATATATACCAGAGAGCCTATCAACATCCTAGCCTGGAAGACGGAAGAAAGGATATCGTTAGAAGGCTGGCAATCATTTATGAAAAATTAGGCCAGAACGACTCCGCCATTGAATGGTATCTAAAAGTGATTGCAGACATACCAGAAGATTCAGAAAGCATCCAGGCTCTGTCCAAACTATACCTGAAAAAGGGTGAAGATGAGGAAGCTTTAAAATATCTACAGACAACGGTACGAAGCGATTTTTCTTCCTTCCAGGAGCGAAGGAGTGCTTTGCTTACCATAGCGGAAGTGCAGACACGGTTGAACCGCCACAGAGAAGCGATAGAGGCGAGATTAAAGGCATTGGGTATGGGCGTGGAAGATCCGTCTATCCTCAAAAATCTGGGAGAAGGATATATTGCTCTCCAGGAATGGGATAGAGCCTATGAATGGATCGAAAAGCATTATACGTGCCTGGAAGAATCGCAACAAAAAGTAGAAAATCGCTGCTTGATGGCACTGGTCGTTCAGGCAAAAGGCGAAACAGAAGAAGCCATTCGCATCTATCAACAAGCCCTCCAGGCTGATCCGTCCTGGCTTCCTGCCATTCGTGGAATTGCGGATACCTATTCTATGCTGGAAAAATGGGATATGGTGGTGCAGGCCTATCAGGAATTCTTACAAAATTTGCCTGAAGCCATGAAAATGGCTGGTCTGCCTATACATCTTGCGTTAGGGAATCTCTATTATGAACGATTTGGCAAGCGCAATGAAGCCATAGAAGAATTCAAAAAGGCTCTGGCACTGGACAGCACGCATATAGCTAGCCATGCTGCCCTTGCTGCCATTGAATCCGAAGACCCTGCATTCTATGATGAAGGCATACAGGAGCATACCTATCTTTTGAAAAGAGATCCATTAAGAACGGCTTCCTATCGCTGCCTCTACAAGATTTTCCAGATGAAGAAACAGGAAGACCTGGCTATGAGAGCCTGCCAGAATATCGCTATTTCAGGGGAGTTGGTAGAAGAAGAAAAAGAATTTATGGCAAAAAATTCTCCTCAAAGACCAGAGCATGTGAATCCTGAATCCCTGCTTGCGTACCTTGTGCCTAACAGGAGTGCTGCTTTCTACGAAATTCTCTCTCTGAGTTCAGAACACATGGCCAGAATATACCCTGCAGATCTGGAAACGAAATATGGTCTGAAGCGTAAAGATCGAATATTAGGAGATAATGTTAAAATTTTCTCCCAAGTGGAAAGTATCAGAAAAATTTTGGGCATCCCAGCTATAGATTTATACATAAATCCGAAAAAAACAGCCCAGGTTTTCATAGAAAACACACAGCCCGCGAGCTTGATTCTGAATATGAGTCTTCTGGAATCCTTCTCCGATGAGGAAATATGTTTTCTTCTTGCAAAATTCTTGTTTTATATCGCTCAAAACCAGATCCTGACGATCAAGCTAGAACCGCAGGAAATCAAAACCTATTTTACTATGATGAGAGAATCCTTTATAGGAAGTGAAGAGAAGTTTGCAGGAGAAGAGCTGGCTCTCTTTAAAAAGATCAAAAATGCTTTGCCCAGAAAAGTTCGAAAAACCATGGAAGAACGCCCTGATCTTTGGGAAACCAAAGGCAAAGAAGAAGGCACGCATTATTTAAAAGACATGGATTTTGCCTCCAATCGCTGTGGACTTTTATTGAGCGATTCGCTGGAAATCAGTGTCCAAGCCTTCTATCAGTTCCAGCTTCTCTTGCAAACAGGAAAAACCCAAAGAACGGATAAAATTCCTTTACAAGAACTGGCAAAATATGAAGCTATCCATGATCTATTGTTGTATAATATCTCAGACGAATACAGAAATCTCAGAAGAAGCCTGGGCAAAGGATAATTTTTGTTATGAATCTTTGGCCTGGAAGGCCTATATATACCAAGCCCAGGGCATTTCCCTGGGAAGTTTAAAAAAAGATAAGGAAAATCAAATTTATTTATGGCAAGTCCAAAATTATTAAAAAGAATCCAACAATTACTCGCCCAAATTATTACTTATGAAATGAGCGATCCACGCATTAAATTTGCTTCTGTCACAAAGGTAGAGCTATCCAAAGACAACCGCTATTGCACTGCGTATATTTCTATCTTAGGAGAGAAGCCTCAACAAAGAACCGTCATGAGAGGCATTGAGCATGCTAAAGTGCATATACAGAATAAACTAGGAAACCGCCTGGATCTAAGGCATACTCCTATTCTTAAATTCGTGGAAGACCATTCTATTGAAAAAAGCATTGAGATGAGCAAGCTTCTAAAAGAGCTGGTTCCTGATTCTTCCAAAGCAGAGGAAAAATTAGAAGAGCAGGAAGAAATAGAAGAAGAATTTGACGAAGAAGTATCTGGCGAAGAGGAAGAATCCGATTTGCAATAAAGGGATATACAGTTATTGACCAAAGACGCAGGGATTGCAATAGTGTTCGGCTTTTAAGCAGACACGACTTTTTCGGCGCAACCCTGCGGCCAGGTCGAGCGACAAAAGTTTTTTGGATACTCTAAGAAATTTTTAAAAGTTTGTTTTCGTCAAATTGCACAGGATCACTTTGATCAAATTTTTAAAAGTTTATTGACTTTTTCAATAAGCACATCACAGTCTAAAGGTTTTTCCAGAAAATCGTTGACTGGCATAAAATCTTCATGGATGTTTTCCTGGGTGAACTTCATAAAACCGAGTTTGAATTGTTCATTCACAGCAGAAAATATGATGACAGGAAGATTTTTTAAAGATATATCCTGACGAATCTTCCTTGCCATATCAAAACCACCAGATGGATTTTCAGGGAACATTACATCTAAGATCAACAGATCAGGAGATTCTGCTTTTACTCGCTCGGCTACATTTTCCATATCGGTATAGGAAGAAACCAGAAAATTATGGTTCTCCAACACAGTCGTCAATGCGTCTACCATATCCAAATCATCATCAATGATCAATATTTTTTTCATTTCTCAGCTCCTTAAAATATAGTGTAAATGTCGACCCTTTATCCAGTTCGCTTTCTACAGTGATATTTCCATCGTGATTTTTCAATACATTTTTTACAATCGCAAGACCAAGGCCAGTTGCGTATTTATTGTGCAAAACAGCATTTTTTGCACAGAAATGCTCTTCAAAAATTTTTTCTAAATTTTCTGGTGCAATCCCGATTCCTCTATCTTGTACTTTTAATTCAACATCTTGGCCATCTTTTTTTAGGGTTACTTTGACCTCACCTTGTTCTTTAGAATAGACGATAGCATTGTTTATCAAATTGGAAAGCATAATCTCCAATTGCTCTTCATTCCCATATACAAAAGCTGGCTCAAGAGAAAAATGCAAAGAGACTTGCTTCTCGCTAGCAATCGTTTTCAGGCTTGCTATGATCTTTTCGGCTATTTCTTTCATGTTACAAGGGGTTTTAACAATATCTTGTGCTGCCATAGATGTTATGTTAGCGAGCTGTATCATTTCTTTGACCTGAATATTCAATTTATTACAGCGTTCATAAATCCTGGTCACCACTTTGGCTATTGGCTCTGGAAGTTTTCCATGATATTCTTTCAAAAGAATATGAGCATAGCTCTGGATAGCGGCTAAAGGAGCCTTGAATTCATGGCCAGCAATAAGAATGAACTTGGAGCGTTCTTTGGATACAGCAACCAATTTGTCATTATACTCTGCCAGCATAGCCTCTCGTTTTTTCAGGCGGTCACTGAGAGTAGAAACAAGATACCATATTGCATAGGAAATAAAAAAAATACTGACAATATAAAAAATTATATAGTCGGCATCTTGATAGATTTTTATTTTAAAATCCGTAAGAATCAAAGATTTTTGAGGAATAGCCTGAAAAAATTCTAGGACTATAAAAGTTTCGGTCAAAAGAACAGAGATAGTAGTAAAAAAGAAACTCTGTATTTTATTTAAAAAAATGCAAACAAGCGTAACATGAAATAAAAAGGTAAAGATAAAAGGTGTTTCGATTCCTCCTGTCAAATAGGTACAAACAGATACCAATATAAGATCAATCACAATCTGGATGTATAAATTCCAGTAAGCATGAAAATTTTTCTTGGGTATGATGTATTTAGAGTGGATGAGATATAATGCATTTAAAATAAACAATGCCAAAGCAAGCCAAAAAAATTCATGCACTGGAAAATGAAATTTTTTATGAATATAAGGATAGAATATCCAGGAGATCAGGCAGGCTGTCAAAATAGTAGTTATCGTAAGCCATCGAAGCTGAATAAACCAGTGAATATTGTTCTGTACCAGATCGTATTGGAAACTATTTGTTTTTTTCATAGATTGCCATTTCTTTGTACAAAAACGGATAACACCTAGCAATGTACTATTTTCTTTTGTAGATCAAGCATGAGAATCATAATTTTGAGGTTATTTTTCATCATAGCTTTTTAAAATATAGTTTGCAAGCTTTTTTAAAAAAAAATAATTCTTTTTAGATCATTTTAGTCACTATGTGCGTATTGAATCCTTAAAAAATCATACATACATGGTATGAGAAAACATGAAATCATTTGCAAAGTAGATAATTTATACTATAGATTAACCACAAAGTGATAAACCATTACAGGCTTGACATCCCTCCCATATTACACTAAAATACCTCAAAAAATTTTATTTTATACTGCATTCAGTTTATTATCATAAATTAAGGAGTTTTAGAATGCCAATCTATGTCTATCAAAGTATAGATATAAACCATGGATGCGAACATTGTAAGGATTCGTTTGAAGTGCTCCAGTCTTTTTCTGAAGTATTGACCCAGTGTCCTGAATGCCATGCTCCTGTTCATAAAATCATCCAAAAAACAGGGGTGAGAATGGGGAAAAAGCATCTTCTTACCGAAGATAGTCTGAAAAAGCATGGTTTTAGTAAGCTGGTAAATGAAGGAGATGGCAAGTTCAGGCATATTTAGTAAAAAGTCAATAAACAGAAAAAAAGAACAGCCTCTGCTGTTCTTTTTTTTTCGATAGCATTAACTTGACAATGTTAAATTCCACATATTGGCTAGCAATGACTTATAGCGAAAATTGCATTTAATTCTTTTTCGTTATCGTTATCTTTATCGTTATCATTATCTTTTTTTGATGATGAAGATGATAACGATAATGATAATGATAACGAGAAAGATAACGAATTAATTCCCAAATCTTTCGTAAGCTCTTGGTAATCAA
>CALKWO010000321.1 GCA_938003875.1 uncultured bacterium | reverse complement strand
CCAGTTAAAGGGTATTGACCAAAGACGCAGGGATTGCGCTGGCGTTAGACTTTTGGGCAGACATGACTTTTTTGGCGCAACCCTGCGGCTACAAACTATTGCAAGACAAAATTTTAAAATTTAACACGTATGACGGCGACCACCACAAACATTGGCTACGAGTACGATTACGAATCTAAACATGCGAATAGGCTCTAAATATAAAGCTCTTGTTTTCTCAATCATCGGAATTCTTAGATTATGTAACCTTCACAAATGGGGAAGTTATTTAATTCTCATCTCTTATCATGGTGCCGGCGATAATATTTGGGGCATTATAGGATATATTACAGGGCTTGAAATTCATAAAGATGGGTGCTGGCTTCCTCTTATCACTCCTGCTTCCAGTGCTTTCTAGAACGCTATGACTGGTGATTTTCGCCAAAAATGGATGTTTAAGCGAGGCTATACATTTTTGAATCGTGCTTGGGAGTTACAAGATAAAGATTGCTATAATGCATGCCCCTTGGTAGAAGCCATAGTGGCTAGGGGTATGGATCAAAAAAGAGGGCTTTCTCACGTATTCCTGGGTCATGACGATATTCCCTATGGACATGATGATTCTTTTCAGCCTAAAAACATCCAGGATACTAAACATACCTCACATTATCAAGAAAATTAAAGCGTGATCCCTGATGTCAACGCTATAACAGAAAATAAGAAAAAGCCTGTCAAGGTGTATCATATTCCGCTTCCAAAGTAATCAGGAGAAACCCAGATGAGATTATTTTTTATTTTTGTATGCCTTGTATTTTTTACGGGATGCCATAGGATATGTGGCACATTCCCTGAAGTTAGAGCTGCTTCTCCTTCAGGCAAATTCCAGGCAGGCGCAGCTAAAAACGATATTACTCCTATGCCTGGGTTCCCTATGGGAGGGTTTTCTCTGGCGGGCAAAGTCAGCAGGGGTTACTGGACAAGGCTGTATGCCCGTGCTATTTATCTGGAAGATGAAGGGGGAATGGGCTGGCATTGGTTTCATGTGACTTGTGGGCTATCCCCGGAGGGCTTGCAGATCGTGTAGCACAGCTTGTTTTGGAAGAACCAGCCAGTTCGCATCTGGGGAGAGAACAGATCGTCCTTTCTGCAAGCCATACACATAATAGTCCAGGGAATTTTTCAACTTCCCCTTTTTATACGGAATATGCATCATGCCAGACGGGGTTTGATTGTCATCTTTTTGAATTTTTAGCAAGGCAGATAGCGAATACGATTATTCAGGCAATACAGAAAAAAGGGCAGGCAGCAATCTATCGAAGGGAAATGGCTTTGGAGGGAATTTCTCGAAATCGTAGTTTGGAAGCGTTTCTTCTGAACCCAGAAGCGGAACAAGTTCTTGCGCAAAGACATCAGATCGAAATGGGAAATTCGAATTTGAAAACATCTTCGGATATTTATAAAGCAGTTGATCCTGTTTTAACAGTTTTGAGCATAGAATCCCTTGCTAGCCAAAAGCCTATTGCTGTTGCTGCCTTTTTTTCTGTCCATCTTACTACAATGGGGCCTAAAACAGAGGTTTATACCAGTGATCTGTTTGGCGTTGCATCTGTATTAGCAGAACAAAGGATTGGAGTTCAGTATAATATAGATGCTCCTGTGGTGGCTATTTTTAATGGAGCAGAGGGGGATGTTTCTCCTGATTGGGAATCTCAGGATCGTCGTAATACTTTGAGATTGGGGGAAAAGCTTGCTAAAAGCATAATGGAGTTGATTCAAGAAAAAGGAAAAAGAGAAGAAGGCAGAATTTCCTGGCAATTTAGTCTGGTACCTCTTGCCGATCAAACCTTCCATGACAAGAATGGAAGAGCGTGCAGGACTGCAAGCAAACCCATTGTTGGGGCACCTGTTATCGGCGGTGCAGAGGATGGTAGAAGTGCCTTGTATGACTTAGGCTGGAAAGAAGGGATTACGAGGAAGAGGACATCCGATCAGGGAAGCAAGCAAAAAGCACTCAATCCCTGGCATTTGCCAATTTCGGATACCATCATAGATTTTCTTACTCCCTCCATCTATCCTCCTGAAATCGCGCCTATAGGATTATATAAAATAGGCGATATGGCATTTGCCACTCTTCCAGGGGAATTCACAACTGTTTTGGGACGCAGGATTAAGATGTCTTTACAAGACAGGCTCAACGGCTCTGCCTCGGTACTTTTATTAGGGCTTAGCAATGAGTATATTTCTTATTTCACTACGCCAGAAGAGTATGATGCTCAGCACTATGAAGGGGCTTCGACCCTATATGGGCCTGAATCTGGACTCCTAATAGAAACAAATCTGATCCAACTTGCAGATAATATTTCTAAAAAAAGTCCAAAACAGCGAGCATCTAACTACTGCTATGATTACGGCAGCAGAGAAGAGTTTGGTTTGCACAATATTGGGGCTGAACCTACAAGATATGACGATGGACTTGCAAACATCCTCCAGGATTTAAAGACAGGCTATCCTTATAGGAATTATCCTTATTTTATTTGGGAAGACGACATTCTACCCACCTGGGGACAAGAAAGCTTTGCAGGAATAGCATTAACTCCTTGTGTCAGCATCGAGGTAAAACAACAGGATGATACCTGGAAAACATTGAAAATACAGGGTATTGAAGAAACGGATAAAGGATTGGATTTTGTTACCATAGCACTATCTGTTTCAGAGAATAAATCCAAATGGTGTGCTATCTGGATGAAGCCAGTCGAGCTAGAACAAAATATTTCTATTCGATTCTGTGTTATTGGGTTAGATGGTAAGAAAAGGATACAGAATACAAAATAAACCCAGGAAAATTTATTACAGCGCATCTCGGATGGATTGCATACGTTAAAAAGAACCACAGATAGACGGCACCGTTGCATGATTAATGTAGATAAATCAAAGAAAAAAAGGTGATGATGGAAGAAAAATTTCGCTCAATTTAAAAAAATGCCATATAATCTCAAATTTACAATATATTTTATTAAAGTAAATATTTGGGAGATATGGCATGAATATTGAGCAGCACGATAACAAATTCAGAATAGTAACACAAAAATTTTCTACAAAATGATTGCCAGATAATTTGTGGAACAGGAAAGTCGTGTTGGTGATGCTGAGATATTTATCGTCTTTGGCGATAAACTTGAAGTAGCATAAGGGCAATGGCAAAAAGAATGCAAGTGCCAGGTTCAGGGATAGTAGATTCTAAGGATATGATGAGATTTCCATCTCCCAATTGGACTCCGTCTGTGCCTGTAGCATTCAATCCAATATTGTAAGAATATCCGCCTAATGCCCAGGGATTGGAAAGATCTCCGCCTGTATAACCACCGCCACCGCCTCCTGCATTCCAGGGAGAGCCTCCGCCTCCAAATCCTCCATAATAACCAGAAACAGAGCTTCCCGTCGCTCCATTCAAAAAAGACAATGCAGTGCTACCTTGGCCTCGAAGGCCATTTCCTGAAAAACCTGCACCAGTATTGGCAGCGGTTTCGCCGCCTGTATAAAGACCACCACCACCATTTCCTGATGTAGTGGCTCTTCCATGCATTGGGGGCTGTCCTGTTCCCCAGGAACCATCACCCATGTCATGATTACCGCCTCCACCAGCGGCTGCCATCAATAGTTCTACAGAAATGCCTAAGGGCACAACTAAAGAGCCCCCTGTTGATACGCTACGAGCAAGGAAGGTGGCTCCACCACCTCCACCACCCCAATCGCCACTATTAGGATTGGACCAACCTTTTTGGCCAACAACAATGACCAAAGTTTCTCCTGCTGTAAGGTAAAAATCTCCCTGCAGCTCTGCTCCCAGTCCTGGACTATCTATATAGTGGGTTCCGCCAGATGCACCATGAGCTACTATATGATAGTTTCCTGTGGTAGGCACTGTCCATATTTGATAGCCTTGGTTTACAGTGACAGCACCATTAAGATTGCTTGAAGCATAGGCGGTATTAACCAGAGATTGCGTCGGGCCATAGGCTCCAGTCTGACCTGCCGATGTAAAAGTATAAACAGGGACAGCAAATACGACTGCAATGTTTATCACAAAAATAAAAATAAAGAATAGTGTTTTTCATATGGATAGGTAAGACTTTGATGTAATCTCTATCTTTTCCCCCCATTCACACCGTACGTGACACTTTCGCGTCATACGGCGTTCCGTCAGTTCCTTAATGCTAAGACATATTGTGAAATTTAGCTTCAAATATCGGTTCTAATATCTGCCTTGTTGCCTGCTATATTATTCTTTCGATGAACGTTGGAATCCCTAAAGGTCTAAGATTGCCATTTTTCTTGGGTATATATTTTCTTCTTATAGCTTGAGGTTTGTAGTTTTCTAACCTTTTTTGTACCATTTTAATAAGCTTATCCGCTCCTAATCTGGCTATTTGTTTTCTGGTTATCCTATCTACTCCTGGGGTCTTTGCGCCTTTGTTGCTCTTTATACATCTATAAGCCATAAGTATATTATCTTTACTTTGGATTAATCGGTAAAGATTGTAAAATTTATGATCGTCTTTGCTTAATTTGACAATGTTAAATTCCACATATTGGCTAGCAATGACTTATAGCGAAAA
>CALKWO010000320.1 GCA_938003875.1 uncultured bacterium | reverse complement strand
TTACTTCTATCCGCTTAAAATACTTTTTTTCTTCCTAGAAGCTGCGGAATGTAGGCACAGATTATGCAGATAAAAATTTTGAAAATCTGTGTATCTTATTGGCAATTCCAGATAAAATTTTGCAATAGAGAAGCACTTTTTTGATAGAATGTATCCTGGGATTGGTTCAGGATTCCTTCCAGGAACTGGGGTAGCCATGGCATAAGATGATCGTTCAGGAATTTTTTTTCAGCATCAGCGCAGATTTGATAGTCTTCCTGGTTTTCTATAGCCAGGGCATAAGCTTCTTTTAGCTTTATATAGCCTAGGAAAGCAAGCTCTACGGCAACATGGTCAGGGACTTCCTGAAAATCTGTGGCATATTCAAAGCGGAAGGCTTTGTAGAATGCTGCAACATCTCCCAGAATTGCACCTTTGTCGTGGATTCCTTCCTGTCCTGGTATCTGGTAGTCTGATTCATAGGGGGAAATCGAGCCTGCACTTCCTATGAGTACATGATACACAGCAGCTTGTTCAGGAGACAGGATGCTCGCTATTTTGTATGCTTTAGGCTGTAGAGATGGGAGTATCTCCTGGCATAAAGAGTTTGTTCTGTGTATGACTTTGCTGTCTGGATATCGGAAAAGCAGGGAAAAAAATTGCCAGTTGGCTGCCATTGTAAGAAAAGGTTTAAGATTGGGATTCATGAGCTTTTCCTTTCAATATTAATGGAATCCATACTGTGCGCATTTTGCGAGAGCCAATCTGTTTCTCTGCTCCATTCCATACTCCAAAGGCAACGAAGGTACTCTGGCCTGGTTTGAATCCTCCTTTGGAAGAAGAATCCTGAGATAGGGGACGGCTTATGATGACCGTCCATTTCCCTTGCTGCCACTGGCTCCATCCCATAGAATTCTGTTGGGGAAGGAATGCCAGCTTGCCATAACCGTTGGCAACCAGATCGTCTACGCTTGAAGTACGATTTCTGGATATAGGATTGCCTGAGGCTAAGGCGATTTTATATTGTTTTTCCATCTTTTCTTTTGACTCGCCAGAAGCAGCATCGAAAGGATAGTGGTCTACCGAAGCGTGGGGATGTGCCTGGCGTAGGTTCCAATCTCCCAATTCGATCTGCCTTTGATAGGCGGCTTTCCAGAGATGTATGTGGACAGGGCGATCCGATTGGCCCATCATAGGGTCTGGCAGTTCTGCCTCTGGAGAGGGGGGAAGCTGTATGGCTACGGCATCTGAGAAAAGGCCGTTTTCCTGCATAGTATCCTGAGTAGCATCATCCCATTCCAATCGGAATGCCAGTTTTTTATCATCACACAGGGCTTTTACTCGAATTTCCTTTATCTGGGACTGCATGAGTTTTGGCATGGCTATGTCCTGAGGCTCTAAAGAAGCCTTTATTTCCTGGGCATCCTGCCATAGCTTGCTGCTCATGGAAATGTCAGCCAGACCTTCTGTTACATAGGCGGCAACCAGATTTTTCGATGTTGTGCCTGATGCTTTAGTAGCAGCGTCTTTGCATCCTGCCAGCAACCCTATTGTCAGTGCTATTATAAAAATTTTCCATTTCATGGATTGTTTCCTTATGCTATTATTTTCGAAAAAATGTGGAAAAAATTTACATTTTTCCTATTTTATATTTCATTTATGCCAAATGAGCAGCCCTGCAAAGCAGGGTCTGTTCGATTTAGCGGGTGTTGCGATGTTTTGGAACTTTAGTTTTAATTTATATTCATTCTTGGAACAGCGCGTTTTGTATCGAAAGGCTCGCGGATTGTCACTGGCTCCGAAACAGGAACGTTTACGAGCTTTTCTGCCTTATCGTTAAAGGCAGAAATCGTATTGCCTTCCAATTCAAATTTTGAGACAACATGAGGCGTACATCCAAACAACTGGATCAGGGATGCCATCTTCCAATTTTTTTCATGGCATGCCTTGTATTTTTCTACGGCAGCAGGAGCACCAGGGCCGAAAAGCTGCACAAGATAAGGCTCAGGAACATGAATCGGAGGAATATAGTATACATTCGGTTCCAGCCCCAGTTGTGGGAATAAGGGCAGTGCTACTTTCTCGATGTGGACAAGATAGTCTATGGGGTTGTTCTCTTGTGCCTGAGAAGGGACATTGATCCAGCCTCTCAAGCGTATCTTTCCAATGCACTCCGTGAAGCAGCGAGGCTGTGTTCCCTGCTCTCCTGCAGGAAAACAACCAATGCATTTTTCCGAGGTGCCTGTGCAACTGTTGAAGAAAACTTTTTTATAAGGACAGGCTTTGACGCATTCTCGGTATCCCCTGCATTTGTTTTGATCTACCAAAACGATTCCATCCTCAGGGCGTTTGTATATCGAGCCTCTGGGACATGCTCCCAGACAGGCAGGATAGGTACAATGATTGCAAATGCGAGCGAGATAGAACATCCATACCATATTAGGAAGTGTCAGATGCATTCCCTTGTCCACAGTACCTGCGATTTCATCTTCGCCGATATTCGGATAGGAGTATTCTCTGTGGCTGGGATAGTATCCGAGAATTCTTTCTCCTGCTGGTGCTGCTTCAAACAAGGTCTGTCCCTGATAGGTGTTTCCTTTCCAGTTTTGGCTGCCTAGCATATCCAGAACCTTGAGGTCGTAGGAAAGAGGATAGCCTCCATAGGGCTTGCTCTCTACATTATTCCAGAACATATATTCTTGCCCCTTGCCAGATGTCCAGGTAGTTTTGCAAGATATAGTGCATGTCTGGCACGCAATGCATTTGTTAGTATCGAAAACAGCCGCAAACTGACGTTTAGGACGAGATTCCCCATACCAGTAACTCATTTTGCGGGCAATTTGCCAGTTATAAACGCGGGCCATGATTAACTCCTCTTTATATATTTCCCGTCTATATACGATTTCAATGATTCTTTCTCATACGTAGGCCTAAGCCCCATTTCCGCAGGAAGCCAGAGCTTTTTGCCCCCAATTCCTCCTGGTTCTGCTTTGGTGATCTTGACGAAAGCCTCTCTGGGCGCACCTGTCGGACAGTGTATATCGGGCATGAAGCCTTTGCCAATATCCTGTCCCGCCACACCTTTGCGAACCAGAGTATCAGTCATGTGCGTTGGTTTTAGCCATCCTCGTGTGGCACTCTGGTGGCTTCCATATCGGAACATTGACTGATAGTTCGTCTCAGGGTTTTTAGCCAGTCCATCGGGACGCGTTTCATGGGCTTTGACAGAGCCAGGCGTTGCACCATACATATTGAACCACATTCTTGTCACTCCTCTTGGCGTTCCTGGATAATATCGGGCGCGACAAAGCAGACGTGCTACCTTGTAGTCTGGGTCTTCTGGTTTCCAGCCCCGATAAGGACGATCCGAAGGGTCGGCATCCACCCAAACATAATCCCCATCTTCGATGCCAATGTCTTTTGCATCCTGGGGATGAATGTCCACATATCCTTCACCAACAAAAGGCATACGTTTGTCTTCCCTGCACATATCACCAAAAGGCCCGAACAAAGCAGCAATAATATCGGTTTCCGTAGGAGTCGTATGAGAGCCATGACGATACTTGGGTGTATGGAAAATGAACTGATAGCCTTTTTCCATCAAAGGATGCTTGGTTTTGGAAAGCTCTTCCCAGGACAGGACAACATTGCGTACCTGTCTGCTTTCTGTGTCCAGGTCAGATCGCTTCATGCCAACATCTTCTGGCCCCAAAGGTTTGATAAAAGGATGAGGTTTGCCTAAAATCACATTCGGCTCATAGAACGTAGAATCAATAGGCTCTCTATGGACTGGCAGATTTTCCCCGTGTTCGATGAATTCTTTTTCATCACGGTAGAATTCCAGACGACCTGTTTTGGTATACCAGGGCATACTATCTGCTGTTTGCTCATAGCCAACAGTACGCGGAGTCGTTCGGTTCATAAGCAAAGCAGGGATTCCCATCTTTGCTTTTTCATGCAAATCCTCAAAGGAGTAGCCTGCGGTTGTGCTGCTTTTGTCTAAAATTCGCTGCAAGTACACAGACACTTTGTCTTCTTCCACAAATTTCCAATAGTCTTTGAATCGCGGCTCATTTATGATCTCGCCGATTCGCCTGCCCACCATAGAGATGATTTCCACATCGTCTCTCGTATCATGGATTCGGGGAAAAGGATTTGCTGGATACAAGGTAAGGAAAGGGTTGGTCACAGAAGAACACATATCAGGCTTCTTTCTCTCTCCCCAGGAATCAGCAGCAAAAACAATGTCTGCATGTTCGCAGGAAGTAGACCACCACCATTCGTTGACAGCTACCATCTCTATCTTGGGTAGTACATTGTGTACCAGGTTATAATGCCATTTGAGATTGCCCAGAATCGAATTGGCATTCGCAAACCATAGAGATTTTGTCGGTGTGGGAATGTGCGTTTTTCCTGTATAGGATTTTCCCTTGATCTTGAGAATATGGTCTTCATGGTTATAGTAATGGGCTGATTCAGCACGCCAGTAATTCTTGAGCCTGGCATGTTTCTGAGGATCCAGTTCAATATCAAAGGGGTTTTCATTGATGTACTGGATGAATCCGCTCAGAAGAGCGACTCTATAGTTACCAGCATAAGAGCCTATATTGCCAGAAATATAGCCTATATTTCCCGTGAGTGCGCCCAGGAGGAAAAGAGCGCGGTCTTTGAGATCGTTATTGAAAAACTGGTTTGGCCCCATTCCTGTTGCAATTAATGTTTTCCCTGCGTTTTTGGCAATGTCACGGGCAAGAGATACAATGCTCTCTTTAGGTGCCCAGGTGATTCCTTGCGCATCTTCCGAAGAGAAATTTTCTGCCAGATAGCGTTTTATCACGCTGAAAATCGTTGTCACCCGAACCGCGCTGCCATTGGTCAGCTTAACTTCAAAATCGCCTTCCAGCATAGGACTCAAACCAGATTTATCCAGATATTCGCCTACCTGATCCCTTGTAATCGGGGCAGGAGCATTTTTGTTTTTGTCCCATACAACAAAATCTCCCCATTCTTCCCGCAAAGCAGCGGGAATGAGCTGGTCTTTCTGCTGGTGTATAGGGTCTACTTTATCTCCTGGCTTGATGACCTGGGTTCTATTGTGCAACTCTGCATTCTTATAATCAGGAATGATTTCAGATGCTCTTAAAATCTTCAGGTTATCATAGCGAACCAGCAAAGGCAAATCCGTAAATTTCTTGACATAGTCTTCGTGGTATATTTTTTCCTGGACAATGACATTGGCGAGTGCCAGAGCAAGAGCAGGAGTCGTTCCTGGCCTCACGACAACCACCTCATCGGCTTTACAGGCTGTAGAGCTATATTCACAGGCAATATGCACGACCTTCGTTCCCTTTACACGCGCTTCTGTAAGCCAATGAGCATCGGGCATTTTTGTCGCAATCCAGTTCATGCCCCATACGATTATCAGACTGGCATTTTCGCAAGAATGAAGATCAAAGTCTACGGTTTGTTGTCCTGTCACCATAGGATGTCCAGGCGGTAAATCCGTATGCCAGGAATAGTTGTCCCATCCACGTCCGCCCAGAGCTTCTTCCTGGGACACGCCGCGAATATGTTTGTCCAAAAGGACAAGGGAATTGGCAAAGCGATACATTCCGAAAATTCGGATCATACCCAGAAGGGGCATACCTCCACGAAATTTCATACACTGCGTGCCAGACTCCCTGGCAGCTTCGATCATTTCCTCATCGTATCCTTGTGCCTTTAGCCGAGCTGTGCCTTCTTTGCCAGAATAGGTCTGCGCTATATTGATCAAGGCTTTTGCAGCCAGGTCAGAGATCTTTTCCCAGGATACTTTTTCCCAGGAATCACGAGCGCGGCGGAAATATTCTGGAAAAGGCTTACCTGTAGCAGGATCACGAGGGAATCCTTTTTCAACCCATTCCCGAAAGCCTTTACGAACCATAGGGCTTTTGACTCTGCGATCCCCATAGAAACGTCTTGTCAATGCCAGTCCTTTTTGGCAACAACGAGGATCCCATCGTGCAGAAGCCTTGTTTCCATCCAGATCCTGTGCTTTGCCATAGCCATAGCTCGCTCCGATTCTCACGATCACACCATTTTTTACATGAGCCTTGAGAAGGCAATTGTGTGTGTCATTGGGAGCGCACAGGAAAGTAAAGGTACTGTCGGGTGAATACAAATCACGGTATGTCTTTTCCCATTCCCGATGAGGGTAAAATTCCAAAGGACTTTCATTTCCTTCTGCAAACAACTTTCCATTTTGTGCCATCAAAGCCCCAAACCCCATACTTGACGCTATTTTCAGAAATTGGCGACGGTTCATAGAGCTATTAGGCATCTCCTCCTGATGATTCATCGTATTTACTCCTATTGATAAATCTATTTATTCTGAGAACGAGATAATTTTAAAATAACCACAGAGGCACGGAGAAAAGAATAAAAAGAACCACAGATGGACACAAATAAACACGGATATGATTATTTTGTAATTACAGCGAATCCCCCTTGCGTTGCATACAAACTATAACATTGGGTTCCAAAAAATTTATCCACAGATTTCACAGATTTCACAGATTTTCAAAACTTTTATCTGCGTAATCTGAGTAATCTGTGGATTATTTTATAGGCGATTTTTGTATGCAATGCAACTGAAACTGCTGTATTTGTGTTCATCTGTGTTTATCTGTGGTTCAAATCATAATGCTAAAGTCACAACAGGCTAAAAAATTATCCATACTCTCTGTGCCCTCTGTGTCTCTGTGGTTATTTTTAAACCATTTCGCAGTATAAAGATCAATCGTTATTGGTTTTGAATGTCCTGATATATCGGACAAGGTTGTTCACTTCTTCTATACCCAATTTTCTATAATGGATGCTATTCATTCCAAAGGCAGGCATACCTGCGGAGAGGCGACCACGGACTATGGTTGCCTGGATATAGCCGTCGGTTGCTGCTTCCTGGAATGCTTTATTGGCAAGCTCGATTGCATTTCCATTGCGTCCATTCTTGCCGTGGCAGCCTGTGCAGGATTCTTCATAAAGACGCTGTCCCTCTTTTGGATCGCCTTCTATGACTCGATTGTACTGCTGGCTAAAAGGAGCTTTTTTTCGCAAATATCCTATGATGTCTGCAAGTTGCTGGTCTGTAACTTCAGGCTTAGCTCCTTTAGCGGAAGTATTTTCCGAAGGGATACATCGCCCATGCCTTACAGCCGCCGCTATAAAACCATCTGTGGCAGCTTCCAGGAATGCGGGGTTGATGAGATTGGATGCCACTGCTCCCTGCCCTGTGCTTCCATGACACGAAGCGCAGGAAGCAGAGTAGGCAATCTGTCCAGCAGCAGATGATTTCATTTCAGGCACAAAGGGGAGTGTCATCTCTTTTCCCTGCTTCCAGATGAGGATATAGCGGATCAATGATGCCATTTCCTGGGCAGTATAGTGGCGATAGCTTCCCATTGCTGTATCTTCACGCCCCATTGCCAGCATCGTATAAATAAAATCAGGGCTTACCGTTTTGAGAAATGCCTGATTAGAAAGCGAAGGAACAAAAGGCGCGCCTTCCCCCTGAGTACCGTGGCAGGCAGAGCAATCATTACGATAGATTTGTTCCCCCGATTCTTGATTTCCTTCTTGCGCAGAGACTTCTTTCCATGATGGAGCCTTTTGCTGAGAATGCAAATACTGAACAAGAGCTTCGATTTCTTCTATGTGCAGCCCTCCTTCTTTTTTGCCCCAGGCAGTCATCCTGCGGCCAGGTCGTCCATGAAGCAGATTTTGCCTGAAAAAGCGATCTGAAGCCACAGAGAGGAAAGTAGGATGCGAAAGCGATGGAAAAGTTTGGTTTGTAATACCAAAACGGCTACCAGCTCTGTTCTGTCCATGGCAGGCACTACAGAAGGCTTTATACAAAGATTCTCCATCCGCTGTAAATTCACGCACATGAAGTTGCAATGCCTCGATTCTGTCCATAGGCATAGTTTTTATGTTCTGGTGGTTGCCTCGCAAAGAAAGCAAATAAAGCGTAGCAGCATCCATTTCTTTCTCATCAAGGGGAGGCTTTGGCATCTGGCTCTCTGGAACGATCAGAGACGGATTTTGCAAGTGGGCTTTATGCCAGCCAGCCAGATCATGATTTCCCTGCACCTGGGAGAAATCCAGGCTAACAGGTTCTTTAATACCAGATTTGGATAAATCAGGACCATCGTCTCCTCCCACGCCGTTGATTTTATGGCATCCCAGGCATCCTTTGCTGAAAACAGTCGCTTTGGCAGCTATCAATTTGGGCGCACCGACCAGTTGCGAAAAATAAGCATTGATAGCGGTGATTTCTTCCTCTTCGACAGGTCCATAGCTCTGCCACCAGATTTCCTCTTTGCTGCTTTTTTGCAAGATCAAATGCCTTTGGTGCCAGTTATCAGGGATCTTTCTTGCACCAATCGTAGACAGGTCAATACTGCCACGTCCGCGTCCCTGGATGGTATGGCAGGCAAAGCAATCGTTGCGTTCAAAGACATACTTTCCGTGTTCAGGAAGAGAGCTTCCCGATATTTTCAGATGAGTATGGCAACTGCCACATCCTGCCTGGTAATTTCCTTTAGGGATAAGAGGATATTCCCAGTGGGGAACATTTCCGTGAGCATCTTCTTTTGTCGTTGCTAATCCCTGGCCTCCGTGGCAGGAAGTGCATCCGAATTTTTCCAGAGGATGAATCTCATTTACCCAGGTGGGGTGCATGCGAAAAGGCTGAGGAGCATTTGCCATATCAGGGTTTACAATGCCAAGATGGCATGTCGTACAGCGATCAACTACTTTATGCTCTGTAGAAAAAATTTGCTTGATCTCCTGTTGAAATCCAGAGAATTCTTTGCCTGCATTTTTCGCATTGGCAGCCAGCAAGCTTGCATATTGACGCTGATAAACGCGCCAGGGTTTCAGATAATGCTCTGAAACGATTGCACTTGCAAGACATGCCATGGTAATCAAGGAAGAAATCAGAAGTGCCCATCTGGCTCTTCTTCCCCCAGGACTTACAGGATCAAAGGTCGGAACAGGAAGATTGCTGAAAACTTTTTCTCCTTCTTTACGATCTGTTAATGAGTCGGCCATTCGCTCATCCTCCAATAGAATTCCCAATTTGGCCCACGGTGTACGGTTGCAAAATATGTCAAAATCAAAAAAGCAATCACAAGGCAAGAAAACATGGCAATCGCTCCTATGCGGATAGAATTGTGCCTGTAAGAAATCCATAAAGACCATGCCATCAACAAAGCGATCAACAGTGTCCCAGGGTTGATAAAGGTAATGACGATTTGGTTGATGCCTGGAAACCAGTCTCGCATCCAGCCAAATCGTATTGTGAATGCCAGCAGACTCACTACAATGGCAGCACCAAGGAAAATGCTTTGCAACATCACGGCTTTATGGCTTTTTCCTGCCAGCCAAAGGCCTTGCTGCTCAGGGTTTCTGTCCAGGAAGGGAAGCATCGCCAACCCTAAAAGGACAAGAGTGGGTATACCAATTCCTCCCATGAAAGCAGAATAGGAAACTAGCTCTTGCAGCCCCAGAAAATACCAGGGTGCTTTGGCAGGGTTTTCTGGCTTCACAGGATTAGCAAGCTCTTTAAGCGGGGCATCCATCCATAAGGACAACACAACGCATATAGAGCAAATTACCATAAAGACAGCCATTTCTGCATAGAAGGCATTGGGCCATGTGCTTACTGTATTTTCCGTACCTTTATCTACAACAGGTGTCTTGCCTTTGACCAGTGCCATGAGTCCATAGGTTTTGGTCGCAACAGGCCTGAAGGCGACTTCCTGACCAGTAAGCAGGCGGGCTGGCTTTTCTTCTGTTTCTTCTGAAGGCCTTGCCAGACCGCCGTCTTTACGGACGTGCCATAGATGCAAGCCAATCAAAAGGCTCATAGCTAAAGGAAGCACCATGACATGCAAGAGATAGAACCTGGTCAATGCCTCCTGGCCTACTGTGTCCGCACCAAGCAAAATCTGCTTTTGCAATCCCCCTATGTCTAGCATCTGGGTAATCCCCAGGGCATCGGTAAGTTCCCTCGGAGATTGAGCAATGTTCGCTCCTATTGTAATGGCCCAATAGGCCAGTTGATCCCAGGGCAAAAGATACCCTGTAAAGCTTAGCCCCAAGGTCAGGACAAGAAGCGCAAGTCCAATAAGCCAGTTGAACTCCCGATTGTTTTTATAGGAATTGGTATAAAAAACTCTCACCATATGTAAAAGAACAAAAATTACCATAAGGTGGGCCGCCCAGCGATGGATATTTCGTATGAATTTCCCCGTGGGAACTACAAAATGGATATTTTTTATGGAGCTGTAGGCCAGCTCTGTGGATGGATTATAATAGACCATCAACAAAATTCCTGTAGCGACAAGAATAATGAAGGTACAGAGCGAGGCGACTCCCAATCCGCAAGTGCTCCAGAAACGAAGGCTTCGTTCATGAATTCTTGTGGAATGAATATGAAGAAAAAAATTAGAAAAAACTGCCTGTGAGCGTGTTCTGTCCGTATTAGGCCAGTCATGACGAAACACAGCATGTAAAAAATGAACAGGTGCTTTCTTGATATTGTCCAACAAAGCTCGCAAGGCAGATATATTTTTGTCAGAAGTTTGCACTATATTTCCTCTCTAATTTTAAATCCACCCAACTATACTTTTAGCCTGGTACCCGCAGGGATGAATTTTTGGGTATCTATTATGAGCTGTCCATCCGATGCTAAAGATATTTCCAGCCAGGGAAGGGCAGAAGGAGCAGGCCCCTTTTTCACTTCTCCTAGAAGGCCGAAGGCTGAGCCATGGCATGGGCAATGAAAGCCTTTAGAATTTTGGGCGACAATGCAGCCAAGATGGGTACAGATTCCCGAAATAGCAAAAAATCCTTCATGGTCATGGAAGACAAACGACCTGGCTGAAGCGATCCAGAAGCTTTCTCCCTTAGGAAAATCAGCAGGATGACCAATCTTTACCTTGCTGGATTCCCCAGGAATTACAGCAGGAAAAGGCAGACGGGCCATGCCGACGGTCGCAAGTCCTAACGCCGTAGCACAGGCGCATGTAGCTATCTGGCCTAAAAAATCCCGGCGACCAATGGGTTGCGGTTTACGAGTTAAATCATTCATGAATTTTCTCCTGAAAGCAAAAACGTTCCATGCTTATAGCTCCTGTAGGACAACGATTGGCGCAGCATGCACATCGGATACACATATCTTCATTTTTGATAATGGCAGAAAGAGTAGTATTGGTTTCCTGATCGGTAAGCATAGAAGATATCTTTTGTAAATCCTCGTTCTGATGCAAATTTTCCAGAGATGTCAGCTTCAGACAAAGGGTAGGGCAAACCTCGGCACATCCTCCACAAAGGACGCATTTTTCGCTATCGAAGATGGTATTGATACCACAGTCCAGACAGCGAGAGGATTCTTGTGTTGCCATTGCCTCACGGTAGCCTTTCTCGACCATAGCATTATGATTCTCGAATCTTTTTTCTGCTGGCAGAGTGGGAACAGGCACTCTGGAAAGACGCTCAAAGCCTTTTTCGCGAGAGTATCGGGGATTGTCCAGATGGAATTCCAGAATCTGAGGCTCCATAGAATGCCCTGTCAGATAGCTATAAACAGAGCGAGCTGCTTTTTTCCCACTGGCAACAGCATCAATGATAAGCCCAGGGCCACTAGCAACATCTCCCGCAAAAAAAATCTGGGGAGAAGTGCTCCCCAGTGTGTTAGAGTCCAAAATCGGAAATCCCCTGTCGTTCCTTTTTACATTGTGTTGTGAAGCATCCAGGAAGCTGAGATCCAGTGTCTGACCTACTGCCATGATAACATTGTCGCACTCTATGGTTGTGAGACGAGAGGGATCGAACTTAGGAGAAAAACGCTTGTTTTCATCATAAACCTGCAAGACTTTTTGGAACACTACGCCTATGACTTTTCCCTGGGCATCTCGTAAGATTTCCTTTGGCCCCAGACTATTGCGCAAGATAAGGCCTTCTTCTGCTCCTTCTGCAATTTCCACATCATCAGCAGGCATTTCCATCAAGGATTCCAGACAGCACAGATACACTTCCTTGACCTTAGACTGCCTTACCGCAGTTCTGGCCATATCGAAATAGCTCTGGCGTAATACCGTCCTGCTGATGTCATAAGCTACGTTCCCGCCTCCTATGATGAGAACTCTTTCTCCTAGAGAGACAGGCCGTTGCAAAGCCGTATCGCGCAAGAAGTCCACTCCTCCTATAACTCCAGGCCCCTGTATTCCTGGCAAAGGTAATTTTTTAGATCGTTTAGCACCAACGGCTATAACAATAGCATCATATTCTTTTTGCAATTCATCAAAAGAAATGTCTTTTCCTACCTCTGTATTGCATCTGATCTCAACCCCCAGAGATTGAATCAGAGAGACCTCAGCAAGGATGGCCTCTCTTGGCAAGCGATACTCTGGTACTCCGACATATAACATGCCTGCTGGAACAGGTTCTAGCTCAAAGATCACAGGTGTCATGCCAAGCAAAGCAAGATCATGAGCACAGGCAAGACCAGCAGGCCCTGAACCAATGATAGCGACTTTATGTTTCGTATGGCTATGCTTTAAAGATCTCTGCAAATACCATAAAATCTCGTCTTTACCCTGGCATAGCTGTGGATAGATATTTTTTTGCAGCCAATCGTGGAAGTAGCTGCCTTCTCGCTTCCAGACTTCAGGCCCAAATCGTTCTGATGCAAACCTTTTGATTGCCCGAATCCCTATCGCTCTGTCAATCGAGCCTCGGCGGCAATTCAGTTCACAAGGCGCACCACATACATACCCACAAATCGAAGCCAGAGGATTTGGCCCACGCGCAATGAGATAGGCAAGTTCATGATCGCCAGAAGCAACTGCCCTTATATATCCCCGCGCGTCCGTATGGACAGGACAGGCATGCTGGCATTTGATCTGGCTACGCCAGTAATAATGGTCTGGTATTTCAACATGAAAGGAATGCATAGTTTTCACAGGATAAGATTCCTATAGAAAAAGTATTCGAAAACAACAAAAATTTTGGTTTGATACATAAAGGCAAAAAAAATGCCACAATAAAAAATCTAAACAAAAATGTTAGATTTTTTATTGTGGCGTTTTTAAATTATTATAAAATAATCGATTACAAATATTCTTTGATAAAAATTTTACCTGACCATACTCTTACCAAAATACATACAATGTGTAACATGAGACACTATGTATCTCGTTACATAGTGCCTCATGTTACACATATTCCGCAGCTTGTACTATTTGAAGGCTTGCGTATATTCCTGGTAAATCTTATTTAGAATTTCGGGAATACTCTGTACATCGTCAACTAGTGCTACGCTTTGGCCTGCGCCCCAAAGTTGTTTCCATGTGGGTCTTTCGATAGATGTAGTCAGGATGCTAAGGCTGCTCATAATGCGTTTCATTGTGACCCAGTTGCGTAATTTTGGATGACGAAACAAAAATTTTTCCAGAAAATTCAACTGCGTTCCTGTCTTCTGGACATAGGGCGTATTGATTACATTGGCTGCAATGCCATCGATTTTATAGGTGGTAACAATATCTTCTGCTTTGGCCTGGACTATAGCATCTTTATATTCCTGGGAGACAGGACATTCTTTGCTGGCAATGAACCTTGTTCCCATCAATACGCCATCAGCACCTAAAAGCAAAGAGGCTGCGAGAGTCCTTCCGTCTGCGATTCCTCCAGAAGCAAGTATGGGCAAGGAAAACTGCTTTCTTAGCCTGGGAATAAAAACCAGAGGAGATATATTCCCTGAATGTCCGCCTGCTCCTGCACAAACGGCAATCAGTCCATCTGCTCCTGCTGCTACTGCTTTTTTGGCGTGTTCTTCGCTGATGATATCACAAAAGACTTTGCTACCTATTTTATGGGCTTCCTGAACCAATTCTTTGGGACTTCCCAAAGAGGCAATAAAAAAGCCGACCTTTTCTTCCAGGCAAATTTCCATTTGCCTGCGAGCATGTATATTGGAACGATGGACAATAATATTCACGCCATAGGTATTGTTGGTTTTTGAACGGATTTCCTGTAGCCATTCCCTGAGCTTTTCCACAGGCCTTATATTGAGAGCAGGGAAAGTGCCTACTGCTCCTGCCTGGCATCCAGCAATCACCATTTCTGGATTGCTGACCAAAAACATGGGAGCAACGACGATGGGCAGGCGACAACCCATCATTTGAGTAAATCTGGTCTGTATTTCCATCTATTCTTGCCTTAAAAAAATACGCATAAAAAAAATATTAGCCAAAAAAATTGACAGGATAGACAAAATTTAGCTCTTGTCTATCCTGCCTATAGTATCAAAAAATTATCCATCTAACAAATAGAATTTTGGAATCAAAAGGGGTAAAAAATCCTTAAACGCGTTAGCGATTGCGTACGATTACATCCTTTTCTGTTATAGCTTGGCATCTATGGCAAAAATTGCGTTGATCCCTGATTCGTTCTGGCCTGAGCCATGTACGCGGTAGTCTTTGTCTCCAATATTTTCGATGGAAGCACTGATTGTGACATTATCGTTTATTTTCACTCCTCCTCGTATGCTTACCGTTGCATATCCTGGGGTTCCTCCTGGTGGAATGCGTTGTGTGTCTGCTTTATCGCCAGGAGAGAGACGATACTGGTGCCTTACCAGATTGACAACTCCTTCGGCCCAATACTTTTGGGAAGGATGAGTCCATTTTATTCCGAGCCATCCCATAGCGGGTTGCATTTTGTCTATAGGAGAATCTTTTTTGGTTTTGCTGGAAGTAGGATAGTTAGAAATAATCCCTTCTAACCACGAAAAACTACCATAGACGAGCCATTCTGATGTGATATAATAGCCTGCTTCCATCTCCACTCCATGAATAAATCCTTCTCCATCATCATTTTTTGTGACTTCATTCAATCCATTGATGATTCTTCCTGTTGGATATCGAATAATCATATTGAATATTTGGGTATAGTAATAGCTGCCCTGTAAGTAGGCATCTTTATAGTTTATTTTAGCACCTATTTCGTACTGTAGAAAATTTTCTGGATTCAGACCAGTAACGGGCGTTTCAATTTCCTGGCTTCTGGCACTATCAAAACGAGTCATGTCAGAGAGATTTGGGGAGCGGAAGCCCTGGCTGATCCCACCAAAAATACGCAAATTTTCCATGGCTTGTATGGAAAAGCGGAAGTTACCTGTGAATGCTCCCCAGTTGTCCGACAGTTCAAAGCCATTCCCTGTTACAGGGTCTTCTACCTGGTTTGCATTGAGCCATGCGTGGGTATATCTTCCTCCTAAGGTGAAGGTTACAATATCCCATAATGTGAATTCATTTTGTATATAGACACCTAATAGATCGTAGTTTGCATCATCTCCTACTGGCCCTTGTATATGGATGGTACGGATAGTGCCGTTGCTATTATAATCTATGCGAGAAGAATCTACAAAATCACGGTAGTATTCTATGCCATAGGTGAAGATACCTAAAGATGTCTCGCTTGTTGCCTGGGCTTGCAGGCCTAATGTATTGACCTCGAAATCCTGTATATCTCTGCGATTGTTGGCACGAAGCCTGTCTTCTTCTTCTTTCTGAAGCTGCCAGGATGCAGTAAATTTTGCTTTTTGGAAAAAACCCGTCAGATCGGACAAGTTTAGGCTTGTGTATGCCAATTGGTGAGATTGGTCGTATCTTCTACGTTTTTCATCTCCTATGATAGTCCCATGGAAGCTTTTGGAATATATTGTCTTGTGTGTGCGCCAGACATTATTCTGTTCTAAAATATAATAAGCAAATTCCAGCTCTGCTCTTTCCGATAAGAAAAAATTATAGTGAATATCACCTCCGAGTTCATAATAGCCTGTACGAGGCATAAGATCCGTGTCAGAGCCTGCTTCCATGTCTCCAAAATATTTATAATAGAATCCACCAACAGCACCTATGGTGTCTCCATAATTTCCAGATGCTTCTATTCTGGCAGTGCTGGTTGTTCCTGAGCTGCCAAAGCGATAGTAGGCTCTAGGATTGATTTCCCAGGGTTCATCGTATTTGTCTCTGGATTTGGATATTGCATTGACCGTTCCGCCGATTGCATCAGAGCCATAAAGAGTTGAGGAAGGTCCTTTTACTACTTCCAGTTTATTTATGGCAAGATAGTCTACCGTATTCCAATATTGGTTTGGTCCTTCTCGAAAAACAGAGTTATTGAGCCTGATTCCGTCCATGAGGAACAAGGTGCGAAATCCTGTAAAACCTCGTATAAAGGGAGAACCCTGGCCATGAGATGTCTTTTGGATCATGATCCCAGGAACTTCCTTGAGTGCCTCTGGAACAGTTCTCACGATTTTTTCATTTTGTAGATCTTTTTGATTGAGAATGTTAGCTACATAAGGCTGTTTGAATTGTTTCTCGCTATTGCCTGTCGGCGTTACTACCTGTTCTTCCAAACGCCATACTGGCAGATTTTCTTTTTCCTGATTTTTTTTAGCATTTTCTGAGGCTGTGTCTTGTGGTTTAGAAATTTCTTGATTTTGCGGAAACAAAGACACAAGGGATACAAAAAATAAACACAAAAAATACACTGACTTTTTTTCCATTTTTGTCTCCGAAGCTGAAAGGATTGAAATGAACAAATTCACAACCCTATAATCGAAATAAAAGAAAAAAAGTTCAGTAGAAAATATTATTTTTTAAAAAAATAGCTGGAATGTAGGTTCTGAAGAGATAGCGTAGCCATTGCTGTAGAATATACTCTTCCGCCAATATTTCCAGATATTCCCGCTGGCTCCCAGGTTCCTCTATATACGCCTGCTTGTACTTGTTTTTCCAGTAATTTTTTTTGTAAGAAATGGATATAGTCGTTCGATTTATTCTGGAATACATTGCATATCGCATGAGTAAGAAAATAATAGTGATAGTATTCTATTTTATGATTTGGTTGATAAAGAAGAGCTTGTAGTGTGTGTTTTATTTTATTGTCTTTTTCAAGAATGGAGTATCTTTTTTCTGGGAGCGAAAAAAGAAATGCGCCTGTTGCGATAGAAGCGTCTACATTTCCCCAAAAATCATGACGCTTTGCCATGCTGGCTAGCCATAACAAGCTTCTTTGGATGCTCTTTTCTGCATTTTTCCAACCAAGAATATACGCTCGGCATAGTGCATACACTTGCCACACAGATAGGGAAATATTAGAAGAATCGCCCCACCATCCTTCTGGATTTTGTATGGAAGATATATATTGCAAAGCTTTGTCAACAGAACGCTTTATAGTCTCTGTCGGATAGATTGAGTAGGATTCAAGAAGTGCAGTAGTGGCAATGCCATGGTTATATAAAAATGCACTATTTTCTGGGCCAAAGAGTCCATCTCTTCTTTGCTGTTCCAATAGATAATCCCAAGCATGTTTTATATTTTTTTCATGCTCCACATTTTTTTTTATCAAGCTCAGTAAAGCCAGACCAGTTACGCCTATGGTATATCCTTTTTTCCCTCCCCATCTTTCTGCGCTCCAGGAGCCATCAGGTTCCTGATTTTTGGCAAGCCAGTATAGGCTTTTTTCTATTACTTCATCAAAAGATATCTTTTCCGATACTGGCCCTAAAAACAGTGTTTCTTGTGCTTTCTTTTCAAAAAATAAAAAATAAAAAATAACACAGAAAAAAACAACCATCATAAGAATTCTTCTTTTGTTCAACATCAAAGCCGATGAAACCTTTTGTTTCTTCGCTGTGCTGGCAATTTTTTTTCTTAAGCCAGGTGCAAGATCACGAGAAAGATTTTCCTCTGGCATTGCACGTATGTTCTTGACGAGTTCCTGAAATTCAATGAGCTGCTCCTGGCAAAAAAAACATTCCTCTAAATGTTTTTCTATTGAAGAAGAGGAAGTTTCTCCTAAAATATATCCAGAAATTTCTTGCTCCCAGGGGCATCTTTCAGCTTTGAAATTCTTTTGCATTGCATATCTCCTTTATTTGTCTGAGAGCGCAGAACATTCTCGATTTTACTGTACCGAGTGGAATTTTTAAAATATCTGCAATTTCCTGGTATTTGAGGCGTTGATAGATGCTCATAACCACTATGGATCTAAGATGTTCAGGAAGAGTATTTAGGGCTTCTTGTAAGTCGCTCTTATCAGAATAAGAAAAAAAAATTGCTTCTTGTAAAGTATCCATTTCTGGCAGAGAAGTTGCTGAGATCCTGGATTTATTTTTTCTGAGGTAGTCTACCCAAACATGATGCGCCAGGGTATAGAGGAAAGTCGTAAATTTTGCCAGAGGTTTATATTCCTTGCGGTAGGAGAAAAGTCGTAAAAATACTTCCTGTGTTAAATCTTCCGCTTCTAAGGAAGAAACTCCGATTTTCCTAAAAAAATTAAAAAGAGAGTGCTGGTGCTTATGAACTATAGCATCAAACGCACAAAGATGCCCTTGCTGCACTTTCGTCATAAGATCTATATCTGAGAGACATTCCCAATCCATGAAATCGCTTATCTCCTGGCAGATAGAAGAACTTTTTCCATAAGGAATGAAAAAAGATGAAAAGATATACAATCCCAAATCATAGCAAAAATACCAGAGCAAGGCTTCTATTTTTTAGTTTTTCTATCGCATTGCATTTATTTTTTTCTGCCATTCTATATCTTGGATACCACAAAGAAAAAGAACTACCTATACCCAATAGCGGAGCTATTTACAAGATAAGCCTGATCCCACCATCAGAAAAAAGAAAAGATCCTGTAGTGCCTAAACAGACTTTCCTGATTTCTGAGAAGACAGAATCCCTTCCTTCCACCAAACCACAAGAAGCAAAGCCTCCTGTAGTAGCCAAAAAAACCGAAACTCCAAAACCTTTGCAAAAAAAACAAAGCCTTTCTGTACCTCAAAAAACAATTCCTAAAACTGCCCCTGTTGTGAAAGAAGAAAAAATGAATCCTGAAATTTTATCTCATCATAAACCGAATACAACATCAAAGCCACAGATAAAAAGGCCAGATGATACTCCTACCATCATAGCCCCTTATCCTGTTTATAATCCATCCCCTTCTTATCCTTCACGTGCCTTCAGGATGAAAATACAAGGGCGTGTTGTTTTGGGAGTGGAAATTCATGCTTCTGGCCTTCCTGGAAAAATAAAAGTACAGGCTTCTTCGGGCTATGCTATTTTAGATAAGGCTGCACTGGAAATTTTACAGAAATGGAGATTTTCTCCTGCATTCCAAGAGGGAAAGGCTATAGCTTCCTTTTTGGAAATCCCTATCGTCTTCCAGCTATTACCAAAGAACAAATAGCAATCAATGGCGAACCAAAGCAATCAGTTCTCTACAGCCATTCTTGTAAAAATTGAGAAAAAGACTGCAATAGACTATAACGCCTGTAATCACTAAGATAAAAAGATGGAACAAAGATTTAGGATTAGCATTCATAACGGATCTTGCAGCAGTAACAGCAAAATACATGATAGCTGAGAATATCAAAGGCATTTGAAAATTCGCCCATATACTCATCCACGACAGTTTGATAGTTCTGATAATCATATCGAGATACATCAATAGCACTAAGGGATAGGCAACGACCCATGCCAGACTTACGCCTAAAATCCCCCAATGGATACCAACCAAAATGCCAGCAGGCATTACTATCGCTGCAAACAGTGTAGTTTTAAAATTCAAATCAGGGCGACCAATCCCCAAAGAAATAGGCGACATCAATGACCCTATCAGCCTAAAAGGAATGATGAAACATAGTATCTGAAACGGAATGATAGACTGGTTCCATCTGTCTCCCAGAAGAACAGGGATAAGTTCATGGCTGACGCTTGACATCCCCCAGGATACAGGGAATGCTATCATGCTGATGATACGAATGGATTTGAGGAAATAGCTCCTTACATCTTCTAGGTTATTTTGAATACTAGAATAGGCAGGAAACGCAACTTGATTGAGGATACCTGCTACCTTATCTAGTGGCAGAGAAGCGAATTCCATAGCAATATTATAGGCACCAAGGACATTTTTCCCAAGAAATTTTCCAACGATAAAGGAGTCTGCTCTGACAGAGATATACCATAAAATACTCGACATGGTTATATACCCACCAAAGGAAAGAAAATGAGCTATTCCCTTTATAGAAAAAGAAGGAACCACGAACACGGGAGAAAATATAGCGATTATGATAGTTTTTAGTAGACTTATGCACATATTCCCCCAAACTAAAGCCCACACCCCAGCTCCGTTCAATGCCAGGATGAAAACAACGGAACTTCCCATAAATAGAGAAGATATTTCTGCTATAGAAATTTTTTTAAAGTCCATCTTGCGAAATAGCAAGGATTGAGGTATGCATGCCAGCGGGGCTAGAAGAAACTGGATTGCCAAGACCCTTATGATAGGAATTGCCTGAGGTTCTGAAAAAAAATTTCCAAGGAGGGGCGCAGCAAAGAAAAGCATAAGGAAAAAACATATATTTATAAATAGCAAAATACTAAATACTTTGCTTAGATCATCCTTTTCTAAATCTTTCTTTTGTATTAGAGCTGCCCCTAATCCTAATTCATTCAGCAGCATTAAGAAGTTGATAAAAATGGTAGCTATTCCTATTAAGCCATAATCTCCAGGCTGGAGGATTCTCATAACAAAAATAGTAACACTCCAACTGATTAACTGACCAAGAAATTTTGCTCCAGCATTCCAGCCAAAACCTATAAGGACTTTTTTTTTCAATTCCATAAATCTACCTAAAATGGGAAAATTCTAAAATTTTTTTTTCTTCGTCTTATCCTATTCTAACGTTTTCTGTGGTCACAATCTTATTTTAAAATGCCTATAAATAACAAAGCCTGCTCTTAGCAAATTTTTCCTGTGCCAGAT
>CALKWO010000319.1 GCA_938003875.1 uncultured bacterium | reverse complement strand
TTTCGCTATAAGTCATTGCTAGCCAATATGTGGAATTTAACATTGTCAAGTTAATTAATCATAAATTTCAAATAATTTGGGTGCAGTTCGTCTCATTCTAAAATTGGAAAGAAAGTTTGTAAGAATCGCTTTAGTACGCCGTTTTTTTAGATAAAACTAAAAGAATCACGAATGATACAAATAACCGAATTACGCGAATAAAATATAAATAAAAAGGCCTATTCGTGCCATTTGTAAAATTCGTGTTATTCGTGATAAAATATTTTTGGAATGAGAGCGGTTGCACCCAAATAATTTTTATTTTTTTTAGATACTTTTTTGCACTATACGAAATATACTCATCCCTGTTATTTTTTCTAGCTCACTCAACTTTTGAATATAGTTTTTTTTGTTTTCCTCTAATTTCAACCGTAAGCTTACCAGCGTATTTTGAGCATCCAGGACATTCAGAAAATCGCTTTTTTCCCCGCTAGTCTGGTAGGCTATTTGTGTAACTTTCATGCTTTCACGGGAAATGGGGAGCAATGTACTTTCCAGAAGTCCCCAGGAGCGTCTTGCTGTATCCCATTCAAAATAAATATCCTGTATTTGAGATATGCTACTGGCTAGAAGTTGTTGATATTGGTTTTGTAAAGCTTCTTTTTCAATTTTCATTTCTTGAATATAGCTTGCCTGCTTTCCTGACCAGGGCCGAAGCTCGTACATTGGTGTTTCTGGAAAGGCTGACATTTCAGTATCCATTCCATCCTGACTTTTGTTTTCCAACGCACTAAGCCCTAAGGTGAATGTGGGATAAAGCTGAGATCGGGCAAGGGAAATCATTTGCTCTTGCTTTTGGATCATAAGCTGGATATTCTTTATTTCCTGGCGTTTCTCTTTTGCTGATGTATATAATTCTTCAGGCGATAGAGTAAGTTTAGGAATAGAAAAATCAGAGACTTCGCCCAGGGAATGAGAAGGGGCAATATGTAAAGAAGACAGGAGACGAATCTTTATCGTGTTCTTCTTTCTGATTTCGGTTTCCAGATCAAGCTGGGTTTCTTCCCTGGCAATCTGTGCTTTCAAGACATCCGAATATGCTGCCATGCCAGCTTGAAATTTCGATTGAGACAACGTTTCTAAAGAACGCAAAATTTCTATATGCTCTTTGTGTATAGAGATGGCTTCTTTCAAGAAAAGAAGCTCGAAGTAATCCTGACAAATCTGATAGATCAAATCTCTCAATCCCATAATGTATTCCAGATGAGCCATTTCTATCTCGGTATTGATAATCTGGCTCATAAATGCCATAGAGTCTGGAAAGACTGTTTTTGCAGCCATGGGAGAAGCTTTCATACTGGTCAGCAGGTCGAGTGTCTTTGTAAAAGATGTATAGGAGTCTAAAGTGTCATATAGAAGTTCTGCCTGAGAATAGCGTTCTCTGGCAGCCTGCCATTTTTTCCTGAGACTTTGTAGTTCAGGATTCCTTTCATAAGCAAGGCAAATTAGCAGTTCTAAAGAGACTGTGCTTTCTATTGCCTGGAAAATTTTTTCTTCCTTGGCCAGAGATCGCATTTGCTTTGCTTTTTCTGTTTCAAAATCATATATCTCGCTTGTCGTCATCTGCCCAGATGGATCTATTTCAGATAATCTTTTCTGAAATTCTTGAGCAAATTCCTTTTTATCTAAAGTAGATTTCTCCTGGTGTTGGCTCAAAGGAAGTCGTAAGAAATCCGTTTTATTTTCTTTCCAGGCTTGTTCCATTTCGGAATAGGTTGAGCAACCTGTAAAGATAAGAGCGATAATAAAAGACATAATAATGAATCGCATATTATTGCCTCCTGTTCTCAGGTAAATTTCCGCCACAAAGTCTTTCTAATTCCACAAAATTTTGGGAAAAATCTGTTTTGGCTCTTACCAGTGCCAGGGAAAAATTGAGATAAAGACTCTGGGCTTCCAGTATTCCCAGGAAAGTACCCTGTCCATCTCTATACCAGTTTTCTGCAATATTCATAGAATGCTGTGCCTGAGGAAGTAAGGATTTTTCATACAATTCTATCAGCCTTTTGGAATTTTCCGCTTTATAATAGACACGCTTGAGCATGGCAGCAAGGCTGTTTTCCATGTCTTTTTTCAGGTAAGCTACACTTTGGCTTTCTGACAGAGATTCCCTGACCTGCGCATTTTTAGGAGAAATCCATAGAGGAAGATTGATACCAAACATGAGCATGAACATATCTTCTCTTTCGTTTTTGTCCATCGCACCTTTGTTTTCCCAACCCAATCCAATCGAAAAGTCAGGAAAATATTGATTTTTCGCCAGAGAAAGCTTATTTTGAGATCGCATCCACTCTACCTGGGCTATGGTTATTTCCTGGCGTTTTAATGCCTGTTCGTATAAAGAATCGAAATCAGGAATAGCCAATAGTGAAGGAAAATGAAACTCCGCAAGGACAAGAGGCCGCTTCTCCGAAAAATCGCATAGAGAGTTGATTTCGCCTATTTCTGTTTGTTTCAACTCCTGAAGCCGAATCAGGTCGTATGTCATCTGAGCAAGCTGCGACTGTGCTCTCATCAAATCGGAAAGAGTAGCTTTTTGTTTTCCATAATCCACTGTCGCTACCTTGATGAAATGCTCCAGAAGCTTTTGGTTTTTTTGTGTGATTTCTATAGCCGAATCCAGATAAACGAGTTCATAAAAGCTTTTTTGGAGCTTGGAAAGAGTATCCCTTATGACGATTTCATACGCCAGTCTCGCCATTTGCGTTTCGTTTTGTGCGATTTTTCCTTTAAAATAAATCTTACCAGGGAAAGGGATTTCCTGCATTATTTCCAGTTTATGCTCTTCAGGAGACATATTCTTTTCGAATGTATATTGATAGAGCAATTTAGGATCAGGCAGAGAAACCTCTTGTGGGTATCTTTCGATTGTCTTTTTCCAGTTGTAATAGGCCGACTGAATAGCAGGATTCTTTTCTACAACGATTTTAGCGAGCTGCTGTAGAGTAAAAGATGCAGGAAGAACATCCTTTTTGGCAAGGAAAGACTTATCTTTTGCCTGTTCATTCTCTTTTGATATACCTCTGACAGGAGCATGTTGTAAATATTCTTCCTGCTCCTGGTAATAAGCACAGCCTGCTATCCAAAAAATAGCAATCAAGAGTATAGAGATTTTCATTGGGATTCTCCTGAAGAAAGATTCGAACTTTCTGCCTTCCATGCCGATTCTTTAACCCAGCAATAGCAAACTGGTACAATAAAAAGCGTTATAAGTTCCATAAACATTCCGCCAACACTGGGAAGTGCCATAGGAATCATGACATCCGAACCACGACCTGAACTCATAAGAATTCCAAGCAATGCCAGAATCGTTGTGGTTGTCGTCATCAGGCAGGGACGAATTCGTTTCATACCAGCTTCCATAACGCCTGAACGAATATCCCCAATAGAATGAATATTTCGATTGGCAAATATTGTCTCCAGGTATGTTCCCATGACTACACCATCGTCTGTAGCGATTCCAAAGACAATAATAAAACCTACCCAGACGGCTACAGACAGCTTATAGGCCTGTATATGCAAAATTTCCTGAAGGGATATGCCAAAGACAAAAATATCTAAAAACCAGGGTTGAGAATAGAGCCAGAGCAAAATAAAACCACCAGATAGTGTAACGGGAATCGCTATGAAAACGATCAAAGTAACCCATACTTTGTTAAATTGAAAATAAATCAAAAGAAAAATGATAAATAAGCATATAGGAATCAGTATCTGGAATCTTTTTTCGGATCGAACCTGATTTTTATAGTTTCCATCGAAATCATAGGTTGTTCCGAAAGGCCGTTTCAACTCCCCGCTCTTTTCTTTTTCTTGCAATATCTGTTGAGCATTTTCCACAACACTGACTTCTGCGTATTCCCCTTTTTTATCGAAAAGGACATAGCTTACGAGTAAACCATCTTCGCTCTTGATGGCTTCTGGTCCACGAATGTATTCGATGGAGGCTACCTGCGTAAGAGGAATCTGCGCTCCAGACATGCTGGCAACCAAAATGCGTTCTAAAGATTCCACAGAATCCCGAAGCTCTCTCTGGTATCGGATTCGTATAGGATACCGTTCTCTGCCTTCAATACTCGTGCTGGCAGGAATACCACCAACAGCCATTTCCAGGGTATCCTGCACATCCTGAATGTTCACGCCATAGCGTGCGATTTTTTCTCTGTCTATCTTGATTTCCAGATAAGGCTTTCCTACAATCCGATCCGCAACAACAGAATTGCTTTCCACTCCAGGAACTTCCTTGAGTGCCTTTTCCAGCTCGAATCCAAATTCCTCCATTTCTCTTAAAATTTTTTTCACATCACCCGTGCTGCTTCTTTTTATCTTTATTCCCATAGGAGCGCGCATTCCTGTTTGGAGCATGATGATTCTTGTCATGATGGGCTGGAGCTTGGGAGCAGAAGTCGCTCCTGGGATTTCTGCCGCTTTTACGATTTCTTTCCATATATCGTCGGGCGTTTTGATATGAGAACGCCAGTTTCGTACTGTTTTTCCCTGAATTACAGAATATTCGGGCTTGTAATGGATCACAGTTTCAAACATACCAGGGGGGGCAGGGTCCAAAGCACTTTCCACTCTTCCTATTTTCCCTACCACGGTTTCGACTTCTGGTATTTTAGCGATCTGGATATCCTGTTTGGCTATGATCTCCATTGCCTGCCCAATAGAGCCATGAGGCATGATAACAGGCATGAAAAGATAAGATCCTTCATCCAGAGGTGGCATGAATTCTTTTCCAAGCCCTGTAAAAGTATGCTTTCCCCAAACCCACAGAGGATTAGATCGGATGGATGTTTCGGGAATTCCTAATGCTTCCAGACCAAAGCGTAAAGGGGCAAAAGCACTTTCAAATCCAAAACCTGCCAGAATGCCTGCTAGAATAATACAAAAGACAAATCCCATGAATATGCCTTTGAATTCAAGTAAAACGGTGAGTACTGGCCTGTATATCCATAAAATAAAATGGCCTAAAAAAATTGCCAGGATAAGAGAGCTTACACCCACGATGATAAAATTGGCAACGATTCCTTTTTGTATTCCTAGAGGCATAATACTTTGGGTCATCCAATACAAAGCCAAAAATACAAGGATAAGATTGAACGCAAAAGAAATTTTTTGCTGTATTTTTAAGGAAATTCGTTCTTTACAGAAAGCCCAAATTGCAATCGCAGTCAGAAGTAATCCCAAAAAAAGGTTTACCGATATGGCAAACGTGAGACCAATCAAGGCAGTGGCAAGATATAGAATTTTTTCCCATTTTTCTTTTTGAGAGGAATGGAAATTTCTTTTAAAATGGCTATATATCCCCATCAAAAACACAGGTATTCCCAGCCACCATGCAATATTAAAGCTGAAAATCAAAGCGATTATGAATAAAGAATATCGAGCCAAAGCTCGCATAAAACGGCTGACTTTCCAATCGCCTAAAAAAATATGGCATAAGGCAGGGACAATGGTAAGAGCGCAGATGACGCTTGCAATCAAGGCAAACGTCTTTGTGTAGGCTAAGGGCTTGAACATTTTTCCTTCTGGCCCCTCTAGCCCAAAAACGGGAATAAAACCCACTACTGTAGTCAGAATGGCCGTAAGGACAGCACTGCCTACCTCGGAAGAAGCCCGAAAAGCCAGGGCAAGATTTTTTTCTCCAGGAGATGCCTGAGAATAATGACGAGAGATATTCTCTGACATGATAATGCCCATGTCTACCACAGTCCCGATAGCAATAGCAATACCTCCCAGAGACATGAGGTTCGAGTCTATTTTTAAATAGCTCATAGCGCAGAAAGATATAAGTACCGTAAGAGGTAGCGTAAGCGAGATGATGAAAGAGATTCGCAAATTCATCAAAAATAAGATAACAACCACGATAGTAAGAAGAATTTCATTGATCAGGGACTCGCTTAGTGTCCCTAAAGTTTCCTTGATGAGATTCGTACGGTCATAGTAAGGAACGATGGTCAACTGGCTGATGGTTCCATCTGCCAGCGTTTTTTTAGGAAGACTGGAAGATATACTGGCAATTTTGGTTTTGAGTCTTGCAATCACTTCCATAGGATTTTCGCCATAGCGCACTACGGCGACACCACCAACCACTTCTGCTCCCTGTTTATCTAAAGCTCCTGGACGGAAGGCTGGTCCCAGAGAAACTCTTGCCACATTCTTGATGTATACAGGAGTATCATTGCGAGTCGTAATGGCTATGTTTTCCAGATCCTCACATTTTTTTATAAACCCAATCCCACGAACCAGATATTCGACTCCATTGAATTCTATGGTTTTTGCGCCTATATCTATGTTCGAATGTTGTGTTGCGGAGAAAATATCTTTAAGCTGTATATCGTAATGTCTCATGGCTAAAGGGTCAACGTCAATCTGGTATTCTTTGACAAAACCTCCGATAGAGGCGACTTCACTCACGCCCTCTGTGGATTGTAAAGCATACCGTACATACCAATCCTGTATGCTCCGAAGTTCCTCTAATGACCATCCTGAAGTTACCTTGCCTTGTGAATCTCGTCCTTCCAGCGTATACCAGAATATCTGACCCAATCCTGTGGCATCGGGACCTAAAGTAGGAACCACACCTTGAGGCAGAAGGCTGCTGGCAACGGGAAGCCTTTCCAAAACTCTGGATCTGGCCCAATAGAAATCTATACTATCGTGAAAAATAACATAGATGCTGGAAAAGCCAAACATGGAATTGCTACGGATTGTCTTGACTCCAGGAATTCCCTGCAAAGAAATGCTTAGAGGAAAGGTAATCTGATCCTCTACATCTTGAGGACTTCTGCCCATCCATTCTGTAAAAACGATTTGCTGGTTTTCTCCAATATCGGGTATAGCATCCACAGGTATTGGATTTCTGGGAAACCAATGGATTCCCAAATCAAAAGGCATTACATGAAGTCCCCATGCCACAATACCTAAAACGAGAAGAAATACCATCAATTTTTTAGAAAGGAAAAAATAGACTACACGGTCTATCCAGCTTTTGCATTCTATAGTATCTGACATGGCTATTCTCCTGATTTATTGGTAGGGGCGATTTGTTTTTTGACTACCCCGCAAGAAAACATCTCAGAACCAAAATAGGGATTGGCTATATCTTTAGATCGTTGCCACCAGGATGCACCTTTGTCGTCGTTGGCCATAGGACAAAAGATTTTATAGAGGCTTGTATTTTCTTTATGCCCGAACTTTTCCAGATACAGGCTCAAGGCGTTGCTGATCTCTATCAGGCTATGCCTCACAGAGGCAATATCATATTTCTTCAAGGATAAAGATTGCTTTAGAATAGAAAGGATTTTTTCCATTTCTTTTCTGGATTCGCCATCCAGATTCAGCTTTGTGATGTTTATTCCTTGAACTATTTTTAGTGCTTCTTCCAGAATATGCTGCAAATGCTCGCTGCTATCCTGAGAAAGTTCCTCTGTAAGCTTCCAATAAACCTGAAGTAAAGGTTTCATTGTATTATGAAAGTCATGGGATTCTTTTATAATAATCGCTTTAGTCTCTTTTATCGGATGTTTTTCTTCCTCTAATTTTTTTTCCTGCATCATGCTCGGTTTGCCTAAAATCTGTAAAGAGGAATCTATTTTAAAAGCACCCTGAACTACCACTTTTTCACCTTCCTTTAAGCCTTGTAAAACCAAATAGTAGTCTCCTGCTCTGGGGCCTAAGACAACTTCACGAGGGGTATAATAAAAGTGCGATTTTTTTTCTCCCTGTTCTTCGATGACAGTTTCTTCTTCAACATAGACAATTGCTCTTTTCCCTGTGAGAAGAGGCGATGTAAAAGGAATGCTGAGGACTTTGGGATGATTTCCATCTGTACTCGATTCTATTGCCTCTCCTTTTTCATTGAGCCTGATATTTATGGAAGCCCTGACGAACATGCCTGGCTTTAGCCGATTTTCTGGATTGGGAGTCTGAATTCTGATAAGGACAGTGCGAGTTTTTTCATCCAGAAAAGGATGAATAAAGGCAATTTTCCCTTCAAAAAATTCTCCTGGATAGGCATCTGTTTCCAGTTTGACCATCTGGTTGAGTTTAATCCAGGCCATATCCGATTCATAGGCTTGTAAGAAAATCCATACCTGGGAAATATCCGCTACTTTATACAGTGGCATTCCCTGGCTTTGCCATTCTCCTTCATTGGCAAGCCTGGCTATAATCGTTCCATCCTGGTTAGAATATAGAGTCGTAACTTTATCAGGAACTCCTTTTTTTTCCAGCTCTTCGATTTGAGAAAGCTTCATCCCCAATGCAATCAATTTTCTCTTAGAAGCATTCAGGTTTATTTGCAGATTAGACTGGATTTCTTTTTGCAAAGAGGAAGATTTCTGGGATGCAACATAAGCATTATACGCAGATAGATATTCTCCCTGAGAAGAAATCAGATCAGGGCTATACACTTCCACAACAGGATCGCCTCTTTTAAAAGAAGCTCCTGTATAATTTATGAACATACGATTCAAACGACTATTTCCAGGAGTCCAGAGTGTGATGTAGGAAATTTTTGTCTCATCGTATTCAACCTTGCCTGGCATGGAAAGAGAAAAATGCAGTGGTCTTTCTATGACAGCAGTCGTCTCTACCTGAGCGAGTTTTTTTGCATATTCTCCCAGGTTAAGGCTGCCTTCTTTTTTGTTTTCTTCTTTTTCTACATAAAGAGGAGTCAGATCCATAAAACAAATAGGGCATTTCCCTTGTTCCTTCAAACGGATGTTGGGATGCATAGAGCATGTCCAAAATGCTATCTCTCGTTCTGATTTTGCTTTATGCTGATGAAGGGGAGACGCTTCATTTCCTTTATGAGACGTGCTTCCTAGCCAGAAAGCGCAGCTAGAAAAAAACACTAAAACAAGAGCGTACAAAAAAAATTTCGGATTTATTTTAGTATGATCCATATCTTTTTCCTTTATGTGAAGATACACTTTGTACTATAAAAAATAGCAGGGAACTGATGAAAAGAAACATGGATATATTTGGCAAATTCCATGCCAAATCGTTATGGGCGATTTTCCGCTTTTTTGTTACGGAATAGGTGGTAAAATTCTTACCACCTGTTAAAAAAAAGTGGTAAGAACCTGACCAGAGAAAAATGTCTCATGGCTAGTTTATGAGAAAGTTCTTTTGGTACATTATTTGATCCATTAGAGAAAAGTGTTTTTTATATTAGTCACTTACGAGTGAAATCTCGTGTAAAATGCCCAAGAATTTTTAAATCACGAATAGCACGAATAAAACGAATAGCACGAATAAAACAAATCAAAAATAAAATTATTCATTCGTTCCATTCGGCCATTCGTGTAATTCGTGATCTTTTCCAGTTTATCCGAGTTAGGAAGGGAAAAATATGATTCCAAATTTCAGACTATTGGGGAAATTGGGTAAGCGGTTGTTTTATCTTTTTGGCTTGTCTAGTATGATTCCTATGCTAATCATGGCGATTCAAGGATACCATTGCGCTCACAGGGCTGTAGGCCAGTCTGCGAGAGTCCACCTTCTTTCGTTTGTAGAAAGCCAAAAAAAACAACTTACCCATTGGATTTTTGAGCGAGCGGAGAACATCTATTTCTTAGCGCAATTCCCTTGCTTACAAATGTGTACATGCTATGAAGGAAAGAATTCTCATCATGTCTGTAATATTGCCAATACGCTATGCCAGAGATTTCCCGAATTCGAAAACATATATATTTTCGATAGGGAGAAAAAACAAAGCATGCCACTGAAAAATTTTCCATGTAGCTTGGATAAGTCGTGTCATGCGCCACAAGATCAGCTTTTAGAAGCTAAAGAAATACCAAAAGCCCTTTATCTGGCAGCCAGTAACAGCAAGCAGCCTGTATTTGGGAATGTTTACCATATCGAGAATGTTCCTGGAATCCATATTGCTTGCACTGTCCCAGATGAACACGGAGTTATCAATAAAATTCTCTGGGCTGAAGTCAATATGGAAAAGATCATACATCGTTTGCTTGATGAAAAAAAATTGTTGGGAAAATCAGGAAGGATTATGTTTTTTAATGTGAATGGAGAGTCCATTACGAAAAGCAGCCAGGAAATAGCACCATCCTATTGGCAAAAGATAAAAAACGATATTGATACAATGGCAGGAAAGCAAACTGGAATCATAGAGAATAGCATGCTTTTGGCTTTTGCCAGGCTTGAGTCTTTGAATCTTTTTATCATAGCAGAATTGTCCTGGCATGAGGCAATGGCAGAACTGCTATTGTTCCTAAAATTTTCTTTGTTTACTATGGGATCGTCCCTGATTGTAGTTTCCATTATAGCAGGCATCATTGCAAAAAAACTGAGCGATCCTATACTAAAATTGACTACAGCTACTCGCTGTGTAGCTCAAGGTGATTTAAGCCAAAGAGTATCGTATCGCCGCCATGATGAAATCGGCATGTTAGTAGAAGATTTCAACTGCATGGTACATCAGTTGGAAGCAACACAACATCGTTTAATACAGACAGAAGCACTGGCTACTACAGGAAAAATGGTAGCCAGCATCGTTCATGAAATTCGCAATCCTCTATCGTCCATTAAAATGAATTTGCAAATTTTGACAAGACGTATGGAAAAAGAAGAAAGGTATAAAGAACATGGGAACATAGCACTCCAGGAACTCAGCCATCTGGAAGATATGCTTTCCGAGCTTCTCGATCTGAGTCGTCCCATGCAACTGGAGCTACAACGCATAGAAATAGGGGATTTGATAAAAGAATCGCTTCAGAGCATAGCTGCAAAAATTCTACAAAATCAAATTATAGTAAAGCATGACATCTCTTCATGCCCTTTTTACTTGATTATAGATGGGAAACGCTTCAAACAGGCACTATGTAATCTTATACTGAATGCCATACAGGCTTCACAACCACAACAACCAATCATCATTCGGGCTTATGCAGCAGAAGACAGCAGTCGGATTACGATAGAAATTAGCGATGAAGGGGAAGGAATTACAGAAGAAAATATGGCTCAAATTTTCAATCCCTTTTTTACTACAAGGAATAAGGGAACAGGTCTTGGATTAAGCCAGGTAAAAAAAATTGTCGAACTTCATGATGGCAGTATTAGCGTAGAGAGCAAGCCTGGAATAGGCAGTACGTTCAGGATAGTTCTGCCACAACCCACTTTATCATAAGGACAAGGAATATGAAAATCTTAATAGTAGACGATGACCCTGGTATTTGTAAAACCTTGGAATTGCATTTTTCGGAAAACCATGAGGTCAGAACAATAGGAACGGTAAAAGCCTTTTGGGCAACCTGGCCACAATACCAGGCTAATATATTGTTTGTAGATCTCAAGTTGCCAGACGGTAATGGAATAGAAATACTCAAAAAAATTCGTGCCCAGGACAATACTATCCCCGTGATTATGATAACAGGTCATTCGGATATGGAAAGCCCAATTCAGGCCATGAGAATCGGTGCTACGGATTATATTCAAAAGCCTTTGGATATCGAAGAGATTGAAATCGCCTTGGCAAGAGTTCAAAGCCAGATAATGCAGAATCGTTCTTTGCACAAGGTCTCTCAGGAAAACAGCCTGGAAGAAGGACGCATCGTAGGGCATAGTAAGGCGATTACAGAAGTGCTCAAACAAATCGGACTGGTCAGCCAGGGAAAAGTGAATGTTCATATCACAGGAGAGAGCGGTACTGGCAAAGAACTGGTAGCCAGGACGATACATCTGTATTCCAATGCCAATGAACCTTTTGTCGCCGTCAATTGTTCTGCCCTTGCCCCATCTTTAATCGAAAGCGAACTTTTTGGGCATGAAAAAGGTTCTTTCACTCATGCCTTGCAACAACATGAAGGCCGATTGGAAAGAGCAGGTGCTGGTACCTTATTCCTGGATGAAATCGGAGAATTGCCACTAGAACACCAGGTAAAGCTGCTTCGTGTAATTCAGGAGAGAGAATTCGAGAGAGTAGGAGGCAGTAAAGCAATTCCTTTTCAAGCGCGTATTATCACTGCTACCAACCAGGATATTGCAAATCTGCTCAAAAAAAATCTATTTCGGGAGGATTTGTATTTTCGGCTTTGCACTCATACAATACACATTCCCCCGTTACGCGATAGGATCAAGGACATTCCTGAGCTTGTAGAATACCTGATCCAAAAAATTAACAGAGAACTCCATAAAAAAATTACAAAGATTCCTGAAATTGTATTGCATTCTTTGCAACAATATTCCTGGCCAGGCAATATTCGGGAACTGGAAAATATTCTCATGCGTTCTGCATTGCTTTGCTCAGGAGAAATCTTTGAACTTGCTCCTCACGCACTATCTGGAAATGTAACCAAAGAAAAGCAAGAAAAAATAGAGCTATGTTCTCTCTCTGATATGGAGAAACGGCATATTCAATCCGTGCTGAATCATACAGGAGGAAATATTAGCCAGGCAAGCTCCATTTTAGGCATTTCCAGAATTACCCTGCGCAAAAAAATTCAAGAATATGGATTAGTATAGTTTTATACTCAATGTTTGTGTAAGCGACGAGAATTAAGTAATCTGTCAAAAAAAATCAAGCATTCCCAAAAACAGAAGGACCTAGATATACCTAGACATAAATCTCATTCGTGTTAAGGTTTAAAATTTTGTCTTGCAATAGATTGTAGCCGCAGGGTTGCGCCGAAAAAGTCATTTCTGCTCAAAAGCCGAACGCCAGCGCAATCCCTGCGTCTTTGATAAATACCCTTCAACTTAGTACGCCGTTTTTTTAGATAAAACTAAAAGAATCGCGAATGATACAAATAACCGAATTACGCGAATAAAATATAAATAAAAAGGCCTATTCGTGCCATTCGCAAAATTCGTGTTATTCGCGATAAAATATTTTTGGAATGAGATCGGTTGCACCCAAATCATTCTGTTTAAGTTGACAGCATTATGGGAATGGGAATATGCTTTATTTTATGGTATTTTTTCTGATGTATTGTATTCCCATGCCTAAGATAGCTACAATAAATGCGAGCCAGCTAGAGGGTTCTGGAAGGCATACTGCCGAGAGAGTATAGGTAAAACTCTGTCCTGCCGATCCAAAGGCAGCATGTTGGTCTGTCAGGATAGTCAGTGTTGCGTTTATTGGCAGATATCTCCATTCAGGGTTTGTAGCTGTAAGAAGCAGGCCAAAAGATTCGCCTTTTCTCAACACTTTATTGGCAATAAAGTTGTCTATAGAGAAATAGCCTGCATCTTGTCCAGAGATGCTTGCACTCAGCAGGGTCAAACTGGTCAGGTCCCCAAAATCAGCATCGGGTGTCAGGTTTTGTATTGTAAGGACATACTGAGAACTGGAATATGCCTCAATTAGACCAAAATCTATGATGGCTTCAGGTGCTACAGAGCTTGTATATTCAGGGCCAACAGCCAGGGCAGAAAGATTTGCCGTTACGATCTGAGACGTGTTTGTCCCATTCGAGTTTCCATTGAGAAAATGGATGTCTACATTTGCACTGTCTGCTCCACGTTCTGTCGGTCCATATACATAGTTGAGCGTCTGGGAACTACCATCTGTAAGGCTAAGATTGGCAGTATTGCCAGAAAAAGCGGTGTTTCCCTGGGGGGTGTTTGCTGTTCCTCTCAGATTGCTTACTTCACCCAGGCCAGAAAGGTTTCCATCTCCAGTATTTTGGATTGTTACAGTGGCATTGCTGCTTGTGCCAACGCGAGTTACAGGAATGCTGTTTGTTGTCACCTGATTTACTGCTGCTACACCTTTTCCTGTCAGACTCCGAGTGATGCTGGGATTGCTGGAATCATTGCTTGTGATGCTAATATTGCTGCTATCCGTTCCTCTGTTTGTGGGGGAATAGGTAAAGGATCTTATCTGCGAAGCACCAGAAGACAGAGAGTTGATTGCCGTTCCAGTTTGGGGAGAAAATTCACTTCCAGAGCTAGCTCCCCCAATAGTTCCTGTCAGCGTGCTGCCAGAAGCTCCTGTGTTCTGGACTGTTATATTCTGCGATTGAGAAGTTCCGACTAGAACATTGCCAAAGTTTATATTGCTGCTAACGCTGATAGTAGGTTGCGGAATCACCACACTATTATAATGGGCCAGGACTCTATCTGCAGAAAGGACAGTATTATAGATGGCGACTTCATCCAGAGAACCAATGAGTCGCTGGGTTACCTCAAGGGCTCCGCCTACAGCATCTTGCTCTTGTGCCAGCATGAGAGTTCCGCCACTTTTGATGCTATAACCTGCCTGATGGTTCGTAGAAAATACATTTGCGCCATTTTTATACATTTTTAAAGCACCATCAGAACTACGCCATGTCACAACAATATGATTCCATTGTCCATCATTGATAGCAATTCCTGTAGTCACATTGGGACCGCCAATGTAAAGCCCTACATTGTTGTAGTTGTAAATCAGAAATTCATTGTCTGCTGTAGAGGAGGCATAAGACAAAGGAGTTCCAGAAGTAGAAGTGTTCGATGCTTTAATCCAGAATTCCGCGCTGATAGCTGTTCCAGGAAAACTATTGAAAGCACTCTTGACTACATATTGAGTGTTGGTGCTTCCAAAGGTTACAGCCGTATTACTATCATAAGGATTACAGCCTGTGGCTCCCAGGACTGGGCTGCCAGAATAACTGGCATTGTTCAATCCTTTCTGGTCTACGGCTGTAGTTCCGCTTGTTTCCCCCAATCTCCAATAGCTGATAGGATTATCCGCAAGGACTTCCTGGGAATAGCTTAGTGCATAAGAATAGCATGACAAAAAAAGCATAATCAATACTATCCCCCAGGCCTTTCTGGAAAAAAATATTTTGTTTGCCATATTTCACCTCTTTTGTAAAAAATTATACTAAAAGATTTCCAATATTTTTTAGTATACGACATAAATTCTTTATGATGTACCCTGTAATACCCCAGATCAATATATCCTCTCTCCATTGAAAAAAATAACCAGGGATTCTTTGATTCTGATAATAAAAGCTTCCTTCCCAATAGTTTTTTTCCAAAAAGAAAAAAGAAAAAGGAATTTCCAGTATTTCTTCTATTTCCTGATGATTACACTGAAAATGATATGGATAAGGGATTATTCCTACATAAGGAGTAACGACAAATCCACTTGCTAGAGTAAAAACATCATCTAATACCCCTAAAATTTGCACATTAGAAGAGAGTATTCCCATTTCTTCCTGGCTTTCTCTTAACGCAGTATCCAGCAAAGAATTATCCTGTGACTCCTTTGCTCCTCCAGGAAAAGAAATTTCGCCTTTGTGATGCTCTACTTTTTGGGTACGCTTTGTCAAGAGAATGTGTAAGGTATTGTCTTTATAAAACAAGGGGACTAAAACACCTGCTTGTTTATAAATAGATGCTTTTGCATCCAGGTTTATGCGAGAATAAACCTGCAACGTACTGGACAAGATTTTCGAAAATTGCTTTGGTTCCATGATGTATATCGTATCATTTTTTAGGATTGTTTTCAACGCTATTTTTGAGAAAGGCAATAGCGATAGCTCTCCAGAATCTCTTCCAGATCATCAAAGCGGTTAAAATCGCTATAAAATATAGTATTTTTTGCTTTTGTGGTCGTGTTTTGATCTTTTGATGTAAAATTAGCAATAAAAACAATCTGGTATATTTCAGGATATAGATTTTGGATGTCTTCGAACCAATAGCGTTTAAAATTTCCAGGAAGGCTGGAGTCGCTGATGACTATAGAAAAATTTTCGATGTTCAAAAGATCCATAGCTTCCTGAGTATTTCTAACAGCTAAAAGCATAACAGCATTCATTTTATTGATAGTATAGAAAAGATTTTCCTTATTGATTATGCCTTCTTCTACAACTAAAATCTTTAGCAAATAGTTTACATATTCTTTTTCTATTGTAGGGAAATGAACCGTATTCGCCTGTGCCAGCGATCTTGATGAAGAAAGCTCATGTTTCTGAGTATTTTTAAAATCAACTGTTTTTTCGACTGTCTTGATCTCCGTAGAGAAATTTTTTTCTGCTGACAAAGAAAATAAGGCAGAATTCCCTGGATTTTTTTTCCAGGAAATGCTTTCCTGATATAAAGAGGAAAGAGCAAGATTTCCTCTGAGGCTTTTATATTTACAGAAATCCAGCTTCCCCTCCAGAAAAGAAAGAATTCCCTCTTCTTTATTCTCTCCCTCTATATGCAATTCTAATGTCCAGGAAAATTTTTCTATAAACCAGACAAGCTTTTGCAGGGTAAAATTTTTTGCCTGCAAGGGCAATAAAGCAAAAGGGATGGAAGATAAAAATTTGGATAGTTTGGATTCATTTCTATCATAAGGTAATGATAGTAAGCCATTTTCTTCATATTTTTCTTCTGCATTTTCTATCAAAAATAGCAAGGGTACTAGAGGAAATTTTTCCTTCAAAAAATTACAGAATTCTATCATCTGGAGTTCCAGAGAATCCAAATCTAGAATCACGGTAGAATCCTTTTTTTGATTCAAATATACTTCCAGTTCTGATATGCTTAGTACTTTAATGACATTTTGTTTGTATGCCATGCTGTCTGATTCTTTTTGTATTCTGCGCGTTTGTATAGAGCTAACGAGCAGAAAGTCTGTCTGGGATTTATTTTCCTGTGCAAAGAATGGCAGAAAAGATTGCACAAAAGGTTTTTTCATTTTCCCCATAGAGCTAACATCAACCATTTTATCTTTTATTACAGGCTCTTCAGAAGAAAAGAAAAAAGTTTCTATGTCATTCATAAGCTCGCTGTAACTCTGGTAGCGATCATTAGGATTTTTTTCCAGCATTTTCATCAAGACATGGTTACTTTGTTCTTTCAAAGTAGGGTCATATTCTTGTATTGCTTTAGCCTTTTCATAGCGATGCTTATGAACAATGTCATATACATTGTTTCCAGAAAAGAGTGTATTTTTCGTCAGAGCATGGTAGATAGTCGCTCCTAAAGCATATATATCAGAACGAAAATCTATCTTATCACCAAAAATTTGTTCTGGACTCATGTAGTTAGGAGTTCCAAGAATAACACCAGCACTGGTAAGATTCATTTCATCCGAGGTTCTTTTGGATAACCCAAAATCAGCAAGCTTTGCTTCTCCTGAATGAGTGATCAAAATATTGGCTGGCTTTATATCCCTATGGATTATATTGCCCTGCAATGCTGTTTGTAAAGCCTGGCAGATTTGCCAGGCAATTTCCCAAATAAAGACCTCATGCAGATTTCCTTTGCGGATTCTTTCATCCAGGGAGTTTCCTTTTATATATTCCATAGCGATATATAAAAAATCTTTTTCTTGCCCTGCGCTATAAATGCTAACGATGTTGGGGTGATTCAGAGAAGCTGCTAACTTTGCCTCTCTTAGAAAACGATTCATAGAAGAAGGATCATACAAAGGGCTTGAAGTATCAATCACCTTCAAGGCTACTTCTCTATCCAAAGAATTTTGCAAGGCAAGATAAACAATTCCCATGCCTCCTTTTCCAAGGATGCGTAAAACCGTAAAATCTTGAAAGGTTTTTCCAATCATAGAAATACCTTACTCCAGGCAAAGTTGTAAAATTTGTAATACTTCTTGTTTACAAATATTTTGATGTTCACCTAGCTTAAGCCCTCTTTTTTCTAAACGATTGGCTATTTCTTCAAACTTTTCTGCACCAATGTTGTATTGTTTCAGCCTGATCGCTATACCAAGGGATGCAAAAAATTCTTCTATTTTTTGAATTGCCAGGATGCTTTCCTCTTCTTCTTTTCCCAGAAGAATATTCCATACTCTTTGAGCAAATTGGGCTAGTTTTTGTTTTTTATGGTTTCTTTGATGCTTTAAGACCGCAGGCAATACAACAGCCAGCGTTTGAGCATGATCCAATCCATACAATGCTGTCAATTCATGTCCAATCATATGGGTTGCCCAATCTTGGGCCACACCACAGCCAATAAGCCCATTCAAGGCCTGGGTAGCACACCACATGATATTTGCTCTGGCTTCATAGTCATCTGCTTTTTTCAAGACTTTGGGAGATTCCTCAACCAATGTTTTCAATATGGCTTCAGATTGGCGATCTTGTAGAGGCGTATTGGCATCGAATGTAAAGTATTGTTCTGCAACATGCACAAAACTGTCTACTATACCATTGACGGTTTGTCTTACAGGCAGAGTGAAGGTAGTTTCTGGGTCCAAGATAGAAAATTTAGGATATACGAGAGGAGTGTTAAAATAAAGCTTTTCTTGCGTAGCTTTTTTAGAAACTACAGAATTCCCATTCATTTCTGAGCCTGTTGCAGGAAGAGTCAGTACACAGCCTATGGGTAATGCCTTCTCTACACTCGCTCCCCTGGCCAAAATATCCCAGGGGTCACCTTGTTTATATTCTATAGCGGCAGCAATAAATTTTGTCCCATCGGCAACAGAGCCTCCTCCCACTGCAAGAAGAAAATCCACATTTTCCTTCTTGCCCAATTCTACTGCTTTCATCAAAGTTTCATAATATGGATTTGGCTCTATTCCCCCAAATTCACAAATTTTATGATCTTTAAGAGCATTTTTTACCTGATCATATACACCATTTTTCATGATAGACCCACCCCCATAGAGAATCATGACTTTGCTTGTTGGTGGGATTAGGTGGGATAATTCAGAAATCATTCCCTTGCCAAATAAAATTTTTACAGGATTATGATATATAAAGTTAAACATATTTTGCTGGCCTTTCTGGTTTGACTTATGAAATAAATAAAAAACGGAGAAAGCATTCTTTCTCCGTTTTTATGTAGCTTTTCAATTTTTCTTAGCGATCATCATAATCGTCATCGTCGTCATAATCATCATAATCATCATCGTCATCGTCTTTATCGTAATCATCGTCATCATCGTCTTCATCATCTTCTTTATCATAATCATCATCATCGTCATCATAATCATCATAATCATCATCGTCATCTGGTAAATTCATATCATCATCATCCTCTTCCTCTGTTTCCGGCTCATCATCATAGGGTTTTGTTTTGGGTTTGGATTTTTGAGGATAGGGCTTTTTACCGGGCATACTTTTTCTCCTAATGAAAAAAATATATTCAAGACAATTCAGTTCTTACAAATTTTGTGATGCTTCAGATAGCTATTCTTCAGCAATAATCGTATCCTCCCGCTTGCTGGAGCAGATGATATTATTCCATAGCGATGCTCATCTGCGCATTTTTTTATAGCTAAGAAGTAACGAAGAATATTTTTATGACTTACCACAAAATTTGTGATAGAGTGAAACAATTCTATCTGACCATCTCAAAAAAAATATGTACGCTACAATTCTACTTATATTTGATTGTCGATCAGGCTGCAACATAAGTATTTTCTTTTCATTTCTTTTTAAAATATAAATTATTTTTTTTACTTGTCAATGAAAAAAAAGATTATGCAACTTATTTTAAAGTGGAGGCTATATCTGCTAAAATGATACAGGTTTATCAATAAAGGTATGCTTGAGCCCCAATTCTTTTTCCAGATGCTCTCCCAACGCTTTTATTCCCAACGTTTCGGTTGCATGATGTCCAGCATAAATGATATTGATCTTCCGATCCTTTGCTTCATGATAGTAGGAATAGCTTCCTTCTCCTGTGATAAGCAAATCCAAATTTTTATTGTCTGCTTCTATCAGGCTAGATGCACCTCCTCCAGAGACAATACCGATTTTTTGTACTCGATGTTTGCCAAAAGGCAAGAGTATAGCCTTGGGATTTATTTTTTCTTCGACTTTTTTAAAAATTTGTTCCAGGGATACAGGCTTAGAAGCTTTTGCCTCTATCCCTAAAGCTATTTGATGAAAGTGACCGAACGCTTTGAGGACTTGTAGATTGAGGAGCTTTGCCAAAAGTACATTGTTCCCTATTTCTTTATGGGCATCTAATGGTAAATGCATGGCATAAAGGGAGATTCCATTTTGGATTAAAAAGGCAATCCTCTTTCCATGGATTCCTGTTATGGGTAAATTTTTGCTCCAAAAAAGGCCATGATGAACCAAGAGCATCTGAATCCCAAGTTTGGCAGCCTCTTCAAATGTTTCCATACAAGCATCCACAGCACTTGCAATAGAATACACATCCTCACATGATTCTACCTGCAATTCATTCATAGCAGGGTCTATCCCTGCAAAATTTTTTAAATCAAAATACTCATGGAGATATTGTACGACTTTTTTCAATTTCATTAGATAAACTCCCAAATAAAATTAGCAGGGTATCAGCTTTTTCTTAGTATTCTCATTTGTCTTTTTTTTCTTTCCTGGTTTGTAATTTCCCAAAGTTTCTGGTCTGAGCTAAGGTAGCGTACAAACCTTCCTGTGGAAAGTTGGAAATGGGCTGCTGTTTTCGCAATTTCATAATCATAAAAGGTAAGAGCATCCAGAATGTTCGCTAAAAAAAAGGGATATTGGGAATTTTTCTCGGTAATATTCCAGGAATCTGGAAGATCAGAGAGATCTTTTTCTCTTAGCTCAATGGCGATCTGGATACGCAATCTTTTGATCGCAGAAAGCTTATTTTCAAACTGGCTGCGTCTTTCCGTCGCACTTGCCATGATCTGTGGGAAATGCCTGAGCTTTAATCGTACTGCCGTCTCTACTTTATTACGATGCTGCCCTCCTGGCCCTGTTGTCCTATAGCTTTCATATTCACAGTGCTGCAATAGATCTATATCATCAAGACTAAGCAATTCTTTTCTTGTTAGCATGTTGTTTTTCCTTTTTAAATCAATTAAAATTACAGCTTATATTATATTTAAAATTGTTTTCGTACGTTCCGCAGCTTCTAGGAAGAAAAAAAGTATTTTAAGCGGATAGAA
>CALKWO010000318.1 GCA_938003875.1 uncultured bacterium | reverse complement strand
ATAAGATTACAGCTTACGCACGGGAAAGATTGCCTCCGAAGGAGGCTAATTCAAATAACATTTTGACTAAGACAGAAACAACAAAATTCTGATTTATAATGAAGGAATTTTGTAGGCTTTGTTTAGTATATAAACTTATGCAAAAGTTGCATTATAAACGCTTGCTGCTGTTTTGTCCAGAATAAAAAAGCTCGAAGAATGGCAAATCATGTAGTCTCCAAGATTTGCCATTCTTGAATCTGGCCCATTCTTTTATTTCTCTTTCTTGAGCAATTTTGTGATTTCCTGTTTTACAAGGCTGATATCGCTGAAACGATTTTTCTTCTCACGAGACATCATCTTTTCTACCAGCTTAATCACTTCAGGAGAAAGAGAAACAAACTTCTGGATTGGCAAAGGAGGCACCGTTGTAATGTGCTGAAGCAATTCGCCTAAGGCACGAGAGCGAATTTCATTGTAAGGTGGAATCCCTGCAAGCATGTGATATAGCGTTGCTCCCAAGCCATAAATATCGGCAAGCTGGTCTACTTTACTGGCATCTTCGATTTGCTCAGGAGGCATATAGCGTGGTGTTCCCAGCGTCTGTCCACTCAATGTGATGCCACATTCATGGATCATCTTGACCATTCCCATATCTACCAGTTTCGCCTGGAATTCAGGGGTTATCAGGATGTTGGAAGGCTTAATATCTCTATGAATGATACCGCTTTTATGGGCATATTCTAAAGCTTCGCTGAGCTGTAAGGCAATTTTTAACGATTGTGTCACCTCCAGGCGATCTTTTTCATAGATAATTTCTGCCAGGGTCTTTCCAGGAACATACTCTAAAACGAGATAGGGAGATTGAAAAGCCTGGTAGATACCAATATCATGTACTTTCATCAGACCAGGATGGTTCAGCTTGGCGCAAGCTCTCGCTTCTTTAAGAAACCGAGTGACCATAGTATTGTCCGCAGCAGCTTCAGGTTTCAGCAGCTTTATGGCAAAAATAGCGCGTGTGCTTGTATGGAGTACCTTGTAAACAACTCCGATCCCCCCTCCCCCAATTTTTTCTATCACTTCATAGTCATCGATTTTTTTAGGATCTCCGTCCAGAGAATCGTCTTCTTGTTCTTCTAAAAAAATTTCGATCTTTGTGTCCCCCATCCTGAGTATATCCCCATGATGTATTTTTTCTGGCTTCTGAACCTGGTGTTTATTCAAAAAAGTACCATTCGTACTTTGATTGTCTTTGATATAGAAAGAATCTTTTTCAAAATACAAGATGCAATGCACACGAGATAGTTTTTTATCTGCAACAGGCACATTGCACAAAGGGCTTCTTCCAATATTGATTTCTTCGCTTGTGTCCACAAGTCTGTTGATGGTTTGTGGATTGTTTTTTATAGTGATGATGAGTTTTGCTTTCATAGCATTATTTACCATTCTAAAATTCTATAAATGAGGTAGTTTCTGAGGATATTTTAAAGCATAATCTTTTAGAAATCAAACGAAAAATGATCTGGCAGATAATGCTATGATTTATCAATATACACTCTACTTTGGAGTTGGATAGAAAAAAAGAACCACAGATAGACCCAGATAAACACAAATAATTTACAAATATTTGTGTTTATCTGGGTCTATCTGTGGTTTCTTTTCCTAAGCATTAAATATGTGCAGTACTATGTTTCTTTGATGGTAACATCTCTTTCTATTTTCCTTGTGAAGCTTACTTCCTCGGAATTGATGTCGAATTTTAGAACGACCAGAGTAAGGTCGTCTCTTTGTGCTGTGCCTGCGCAAAATTTTTGTACTTCATCATAGCAATCTTTAATGATCTGGTTTGCTGATTTATTCAGGCCTTTTTGTACTATATTGGCCATTCTTTCCATGCCGAATTGCTCAGCCTGTGGATTCATGGATTCTGTGATACCATCGGTTGACAAAACTAGAATATCTCCAGGAGAAATCTGGACTTGCACCTGTTCATCATATTCAAAATCTTCCATCATGCCCAGGGGCATTCCTGTGCTTTCTAAGGGCAGAAATGTCTTTTTTTTCTTCTGGTACAACATAGGAGACTCGTGTCCAGCATTCACATAGCTAAGAGAAAGAGATTGGAGATCTAGCTCTGCATAGAACAAAGTGATGAATTTATCTCCTTCCATGTCCTTACATAAAAGGCGGTTCAACTCATTGATCACATCTTTGATGCTATGGGATTTACCAGCGAGTGCCTTGAGAAAAGCTCTTGCCGTAGCCATCAAAAGGGCTGAGCCTATTCCATGACCACTCACATCCCCTATAGCAATCCCTAGTTTATTGTCTGGCAGCTCAAAATAATCGTAGTAGTCGCCTCCTGTCTCATCGCAGCTCAAATTCCAGCCTACAAGATCAAAAGGAAAATTTTTAGGAGTACTGGATGGCAAAAGGCTTTTTTGTATGCTTTGCGCTATTTCCAAAGCCTGTTTCAACTTTTCTTTTTCCATATAATGCTGGAAAAGCATGGTTCTCTCTACAGCAATACCCGCCTGTTTACCAATAGCAGCGAGCAAATCCAGATGTGCCCTTTGAAAGCGATTGCTAGATCCTATGGAGTCCACATAGATAGCACCTAAAATTTGATTAGAAGATTCCAGAGGTACGCTCATGACTGATTTAATTTGCTGGGAAACGATGCTTAAGCCACCGCTAAAACGGTCATCTAGCATAGCATTTGCCGATAGGACAGATACCCCTTCATGGATTGTCTTTTTTAAGATTGTACTGGAAAGCTGCGCTTCCTGGCTGACTAAGTTTATTTCTACTTCTATGTGGAAATTTTCTCCCTCTTGCATCACAAGAAAGCCTCTATCTGGCTTAAAGACTTGCATAATCTTTTCCATAATAGCAGCAAAAAGTTTTGTTAAATCATGCTCTGCATTGACCAGATTGCTTACTTCGTATATTGTAGAAAGATAAACTCCTGTTAAATCTGGCTTACCATCCTGGACAGGTTTCCCCGCGGCTTTTTGAGATGATACATACAAAGAGCGATTCACATCCACTCTTTCCATAATCATATTGCGAGAAGCAGCCTCCAAAGCATCATCCACCATAATCAAAGAAGAGCCTTGTGGCTTACTCTCTTCATATCGGATTTCCGTTTGGCCTATTTTTATAATGTCTCCAGATTGTAGTGTTTTAGAAATGGTAATTTTATTGTTTACAAAAGTACCATTTGTACTCCCTAGATCTACAAGCACAAAATGGTCGTCTTTGAATTCTACTAGAGTATGATTGCGAGAAATACCTTTATCTAATATTTGGATATGGCAGTTGTTGTCTCTGCCAATAACCTTTTTTTCAGGATTGTCGAGTATAAAGGTTTTTCCTGCCTGCTTTCCATTGCAAACGGTCAGCTTAGCGTTTAGAGGCACTTTTTCCATATAAAATGCTTTCTTTATAAATTTAGCTTGAAGGTACAGACCTATTCTAACCTTTTCTGTGGTCACAGTTTTATTTATAAAATGCCTATAGATAACAAAGCCTACTCTTAGCAAATTTTTCCTGTGCCAGATGAGCAGTGCTATGATAATAGCATCTGCTCCAGCAGGCGGTATTCAGCCTTCTATCATTTTAAGACTATACATACCACAGATTCTGTTACAACCAGGATTGATTCCTTAATTATAATTTCTCATAAAAAATTTTCAATGAAAAAGAGCAGATCAAATTTTCTATTTTTCATTTGGCATTTTTGATAAACTTTCGTAAACTAGAGAGGTTGGGAAATAATGTAACGATTGAGGAGACAATCATGAGCAATTTACAGCAAATTATGTTGGAAGATTGGGTAAAATCATGGAAAGAGCATATCAAAGAAGGGGATGTCTGCTATAAACAAAAAGATTATGGCAAAGCCAGCATCGCCTTCCAAAAGGCAATAGAACTTTCTGCGGAAGAAAAAAAAGAAAAATATTCTATCTCCCTTACCAAGATAGGCTTATGTTATTATTCCATGAAAGACTATAACAAAGCAGAGCCTTATTTACAGCAATCATTAGAGCTTCGTAAGCAACTTTCAGGACAGGAAAATATAGACTATGCATGGTCGGTTTCTCATCTTGCCTGTCTTTATAGAGATAAAAGCCAATTTTCCTTAGCAGAAAAATATTTTCAGGAATCTTTGGGCATTTTTTATCGCCTTGTGGGAAAAGAAAATCTTTATCCAGTATATGTAAGCAATAGTCTTGCATTGCTTTATAAAATGACTAAAAAATATGCTAAGGCAGAAAACCTGCTGGTCCATTCTTTAGATATTTTGGAAAGACTTCTGGGTCGAGAGCATATTTCTTATAGCAATTGTCTTATGAATCTTGCTTCTCTATATAAAGAAAGCAAAAAATACCAAAACGCAGAGACGGCTCTTTTGAAAGCCATACAGATTCGTAAAAAATTGTCTGGCATCAAGCATCCTGAATATGCTGATGCTCTCAAGGCTCTTGGGCTTTTATACCAGGAAATCAAAGAATATGAAAAAGCATACGCATCTATTTCTAAAGCATTAGAAATTCGAAAAGATTTGTTCGGAGAGCAAAGCTTTGAGTATGCAGATAGTCTATATAGCCTGGGTCTGTTGTACTATCAGCAGAAAGACTATGGCAAAGCAGAAAATCTGCTCCTGCAGGGTGCAGAAACCCTCAAATTCTTTGCCAGTAAGGATAATGCTTTGTATTTAGACATACTCCAAATCACAGGAAGCTTATACCTGGATCAAAAAGACTATACCAAGGCGGCTATGTATTTTTCTGAAGGTATAGAAATCCTAAGAAAAACGGGAAATCATGAAAAGCCTCATTATCCTGCATTTCTAAGCAATTTGGCAGTGGTTTATAAAAAGCAAGAAAATCATGTTAAAGCAGAATCCTTACTCAATATCGCTATTTCCATCAGCGATCAAAATGCAGGTAAAAATTCTCCTCAATATATTATTGCCAAAAATAATCTTGCTCTTTTGTATCAAGAAAAAGAAGAATATGATAAAGCAGAGCCTTTGCTTCTGGAAATCATGGAATTTTGCAAAATAAAAGAACCCAAAGAAGACTATGCTTCTATACTGAACAATATCGCTTTGTTATATCAATCCCAAAGAGATTATAGCAAAGCAGAAGCCTTTTTTTTCCAGGCATTGGGCATTTTCGAGCTTGTTTCAGGGAAGGAAAACCGCCGCTATCTTGTAGCACTTCGCAACATAGCGAATCTTTATCTTGTAATGGCAGAATATGATAGAGCAGAAACACTATTCTCTGAAGCTATGGATCTTGCAGAGCATGCGTTAGGACAATATCATCCTGATTATCTGGAAACGCTCTATTCTTTAGCCCATTTATATCAGACTATGGGTGTTTATAGCAAGCCTGAACATCTTTTGCGACAGTCTATAGAAATCCAGGAACACATTTGGGGGAAAGAACATCCCCGATACACCAGTAGCCTTTGCCATCTGGCAGAATTCTATCAGGCGATGGGCGAATATGGTAAGGCAGAACTCCTTCTACGCCAGGCAATGGAGGCAAGAGAACATACTCTGGGGAAAAACCATCCTCTTTATGCAGAGGTTCTCCACAAACTCGCATGGCTAAAAATTGCCCTGAAAGAATATAAAGAAGCTATACAATTCTTTTTGAAGGCAGTGCCCATAGAAAATAGAATGGCCTTGAGGCTCTCTGTTGCAGGAGAAGAGAAAAAGCTAGAAAAGTATTTACAAGGAATGGAGATTTCTTTTTTTACCATACTCTCTATTTTCTATCAAAACTATGAAAGCCTCAAAAATTTTCTCTTAGAAATCTATTCCCTCGTACTTCAGAGAAAGCGCGTTTCTCAAGAACTTATGGCTATGAGAACAATATTTCAAGAAGAAAATGCGTCCGATTTTCAAAAAAAATATATTCCCTGGAAAGAAATAGCGCAAAATATTATTAGACTTATTTTTACAGAAAATTCTTCCCTTTCCTGGGAAGAATATAAAAAAAATTATAAAAGTTGGGAAGAAGAAGAGATTATTTTAGAGAAAGAGCTTGCGCAGAAATCACAGCTTTTTGCCTTAGAACAGAGGCTTTCTCAGATATCGCCTTCTATGATGGCACTTTTATTGCCATCTCAAAGTGCGATGGTAGAATTTGTGTATTTTAAAGAAATCCATTTGAAAAATCGCCAATATATGGAATCTCGTTATCTTGCTTTCTTGCAAAAGCAAGATAGTCCATCCCAGATAGAAATGATGGATTTAGGGGAAGCAGGCCAGATAGAGAAACTTATAGCGCAATACAAAAAACAGATTTTGCAAGGGCATAGAGATATGCAGGTTCTTGCCTTGAATTCCTATAACTCCAACCAGACAAAGATCAGAGCAAAAGAATCTTTTGCTTTGAACGTATCTCCCCTAAATACAAATTTCAAAGAAGAGGGTGCATTAGAGGCAATACCTGTATCGGAAGAGGAAGACTTTGAGATTACTAAGATGCTTTTGCATGCCACAATATTCATGCCTGTTCTGTCATATATAGGACAAATCAAAAGACTAATTTTCGCCACAGATGGTATGCTTTCTTTGTTTCCCCTGGAGATTCTGGAAGACACAACAGGACGTTTTTTGATTGAGGACTATGATATCAGCTATGTGCAAAGTGGCAAAGACTTGCTTCGCTTTACATACAATAGAAAGCCGCAGAGCAGGCCTTTGATTATTGCTAACCCTGATTTCGATATGCAAAAAACAAGTTTAAGACAAACCCAAAGAAAAGATTTAAATAGAATACCAGGCAAAAGAGACTATCAGCTCGAACAATGCCTTGCACAGGGAATAGACTCTATGATCTATTTTTATCCTTTGCCTGAAAGCCAGAATGAAAGAAGTACCATATCAGGAATATTTTCTTCCAATTGTGATATATGGGAACAAGAAAAAACTCTCGATTTTAAAATAAAAAAAATTAAAGCACCCAAAATATTGCATCTGGCAACACATTGTTTTTTCATGCAAGATACAGAGAAAACAGAAGTACAGCCTTATCTTGATTTTTTTATTCCTAAGAAAAAAAGCCAAGGCAAGAGGTTTGTAAATACATTGCTTCGCACTGGAATTGCAGTCTCTGGAATCAATACCTTCCTGAAGAGAAAAGAAATGTCCGATGATTTAGAAGACGGCCTTTTGACCGCGTCAGACATAAGCAATATCAATCTTTTAGGTACGGATTTGGTTCTACTTTCTTTATGTGAAACAGGCTCTGGAAAGATAAAAACCTCGGAAGCTTTCTGTAGCCTGATTGTTTCTTTTCTTCTGGCTGGAGCCAAGAATGTAGTAACCAGCCTGTGGAAAATGCCAGAAAGAGAAAGGCTCGACTTGCTGCAACGCTTTTATCTCAAAATTCTATCAGGAAAGAAAAAAGATATAGCATTGAGGGAATCGCAAAGAGAAATTATACAAAGCCTTCGATCACAAAACAAAAGACCCTCCCCATCCCTTTGGGGAGCCTTTGTATGCTTTGGAGAACCAAATTAACTAAAGATGACGTTTGTGCAAAAAGATAACGACTATTAAAAGACTTTTTGCACAAGCCTCAAAATTGAATAGAGAAAACCATGATAGAAGAAAATAGGAATAAAAACAATAGAACCAGAAAAATCATTACAATCCAGCAGGAAAAAAATATTATTTCCATTGAAAAAGATGAAATTCCAGGCTATGAAATTATAGAAGGATTAGGATATGGAGGCATGGGGATTGTATGGAAGGCAATACAAAAATCTTTGAGAAGAATCGTAGCGATCAAAATCCTGAATGAAAGTTTAGTTTCAGATTCTATTTTTGTCAAAAGATTCATTCGGGAAGCAGAAGCCATTGCCTGCGTCAGCCATCCCAACATTGTCCAGATATACGATGTAGCTCAGATCAAGGAAAAAATTTTCTATGCAATGGAATATATAGATGGTAAGAATTTACAGAATATAATCAAAGAGAAAAAAATCCTTTCTATTTCCTCTGCTTTAGAAATTGCCCTGCAGGTAGCAACAGCTCTTCAGGAAGCACATGGCAAAAACATTATACATCGAGACATCAAGCCACAAAACATCCTGATGACCCACCAGGGATTCATCAAGCTTACCGATTTTGGGCTGGCAAAAAATTTTCAGGACAATATGGAGATAACCTCTTCCAATATGCTTTTGGGAAGCCCGAAGTTTATGTCGCCTGAACAAATTTCGGATCCTCATAGTATAGATTCCAGAACAGATATATATTCTCTGGGGATCACACTGTACCATATGCTAACAGGAAAATTCCCTTTCCCTGCAACTTCTGTAATAGAATTGTTTGAAAAAATCGTAGAAGGCAATTTCATTCCTATAGAGCAGAGACAAGCCTCCCTTCCTGCTAGTGTAGTAAAGCTAGTACACAAAATGATACAAAAATCCCCAGACCAAAGGTATCCAACGGCTATAGATGTGATAGAAGAAATTTCTTCTATTATGGATGAACTAGGAATCCCAACTCTAAGAACATATAGGAATACAAATGAAGCCCGCTCACCTCGATTGATAAAAACCATGGATCTGAGTACGAAAAAAAGATCTAAGGTACTGGCCAGGCCCATTTTGCTTATGCACAAATGGGATTCTGTACTTCTGGCAGAATCATCTAGTGCATTGCCTTTGCAAATTTCCACATTGATAAAATTAGAAAATAGCAGAGAAAAATTTTGGGAATTCACTATACGAGAAGGTACACTATCCGACCCCCTGATAAATAGAAAAATTCTGGGAAAATTGCTGGTCTTCCCTGATGAAAATACTGTTTATCAGGAATTGAAAATCGACATAGAAATAGACCCTCAGGGAAACTACCTTTGTTTCCCAAAAGAAAGCAATATCAAGAAAGAGCTTCCTTTCCTCTTTCAGTCTCATTCCTCTATTTCTCTTATGGAGAGAGAATCATAAAAAAATTTGGCTCTCTATATCTCGATGAAGATAACGATTACAACATAAGTGTTAAGCAACCACATATTGGCTAGCAATGACTTATAGCGAAAATTGCATTTAATTCTTTTTCGT